>DNNJ01000386.1:0-23069 GCA_003487955.1 Clostridiales bacterium
AAATTTCAACAAATACACGGACAAAAACAACACAATGAATGAAAGGGGCACATACAGCCGGTATTCCTTATAAAGCTGCATGGTCGAAACATTCATATACTCAATTGTGAAAGCTTGACACAAATGGATGGGTGAGAAAAAGTATCCTGCATATGTACATGCAAATGAAAAATATGTGTAGATATAAATCATATCAAGAGATACATCAAGCCGGGATATCATAGGGAGGATAATTGCTAAGGTAGCTGTTTGATTTCCGGTAACAACTCCGAAAAATACCGATGATATAAAGAATATCAATAAAATCGACATCATATTGCTTTCTGAATTAAACATGCTGCTGAAAAGCATGAGGAGTTCATCCATATTTAGAATTATTTCTTTCATAATAAGAATTGCAGCAACTGTTAAAACAGTATGGTAATTTATGGAGCTTATCAATATGCTGAAAAAGTTCTTTTTGTCACACAATAAATAAACAGCCAATACGCTAAAAATTAGAGAAATAGAAAAAGGCAGACCGGTTACGGCATTGATAATTACGCAAACATATATAGGTGATGTGTACAGTAAAAAATATAATAGATTTCTGCCCGAAAATTTAATTTTTAATGTATTGCTATATTCGATATCTTTAATAAACAAAATATAACCTGCAAATACTATGGGAATTACATAAAATAGGTTTAAAAATATAAATCTTGAAATATTAATTTCCGGAAGAGCAGCAGAAACAACTAAGATTCCCGTTGAAAAAGGCATTATAAACATTGCAATATGTCTGAATACCAAATTTATTGCTGCTCGCTTAGGTGCAGGAATTTTCATTTCTTCGCCCATTTCATCTATAAAAGGTGCGGATAAAAGCGCTCCTCCGGGAATTATCAACACACCGACCAAAGCTGGAAGAATCATTAATATCAATTTTTTGTTTTGTATTATCTGATAAATTGAGCCAACTATTTTATCAAGAATTTTATAATGCTTCATTAAACCGCCTAAAATACTTACCATCATAATTGAAAGTATTGTGTTTAATGATAAAAAGTCAGTAAAAATACTTGTTGCCGACTGCCATGCGGCTTCCGCTCCTATTCCCGACAGTAAAGCTAAAATTCCGCATGATATCAATAGAATATAACTTAAATTAATTTTAAATCGACCTAACAATGGTATTATTAAAAAAACTATAATTACGATAAATAATTGAGTCATATGTCCCCTCCGCACAAACTAACATGATTATATATAATAGCAGAGTATAAATCAATACTTTATTGCAAGCATAGCTGCTGTTTTATACCCTATCAATCCGTCATCCTATCAAAACTCTTGCACTCTTGATTATAAATCACGAAGATATCATTTTCAGAGCTGCAAATAAACGGCAATAAATTTTCTTGTTGACTGAGCAATTTATACATGCTATAATTGGACAAAATAATCTTTAACACGGTACCGTGATGCCGTCAAGATTTAATATTCATGTATTTTATTGTGTATAGTAATCCTTGACCATCCGGTCGAGGATAATTTATTTTATGGAGGTAGTTATGTCAACAAAAAATGAAGTTTCAGGTTATTTACCGGACGAGCGTCCGCCGATTCTTGGTCTTATTTTCTTCGCACTGCAGCAGATAGTTGTTATGTTTCCTGCAACAGTCTTGGTTGCTCTCATCACAGGTTTCCATGTTTCTACTACAATATTTGCCAGCGGTTTGGCAACATTAGGTTTTATACTTATCACAGGAAGACAAATTCCTTTATACTATGGTTCAAGCTTTTCATATATAGCAGCAATAGCATCGATTATGAGTGCCGAGCAGTTCGCTTTATACTCTCTTGATGATAAAATTTCGGTTGCCCAATTCGGTATTGTAATGTCAGGATTTGTTTCAATATTTGCAGGTTACATTATTAATAGATCTGGTAAAGATAAAATAGACAAAGTTCTTCCTGCAACCGTAACAGGAAGTATAGCCATAATTATAGGATTGTCTTTGGCAGCTAATGCGATGACAAATGCCGCATCCTTTCCTGCGGCGGCTCAAAACAATCCTTATGCCGGCAGTTATGCATGGGTTATAGCAATAATTACTTTATTATCAACAATTTTATATTCAGTGTATTTAAAAGGCAAACTAAGTCAGCTACCTATTTTGTTCGGGTTGTTGACAGGATATGCCGCCGCTTTGGTAATAGGAGGAGTATCAGGTATTCCTTTTGTATCATTTGACACTATTCAAACAGCGGGAGTATTTAATCTTCCTATTTTTACATTCCCTAAACCTACTCTTACAGCTGTTATTGCAATCATGCCTATTGCTATAGCAACAATTCCCGAATCCACAGCACACGTTTATCAGCTTGACATATATGTAAATGACTTGGCTAATAAAAAAGGTGTCGGCAAAAAATATGATATCGAAAGTAAATTGGGATTAAATCTTATAGGTGATGGAATCGGAGATATTATTTCAGGAGCTATAGGCGGTCCTGCAGGAACAAACTATGGAGAGAATATCAGTGCAATGGCAATATCCAAAAACTTCTCCATACATGTTCTGATGTTAGCTGCCATATTTACAATGATTATTTCCTGTTTTACACCTTTAATTAATATAATATATTCTATTCCTACAGCAGTAATCGGAGGATTGTCAATTTATTTATTCGGAGTTATAGGAGCACAAGGTATTACCATTATGTTGGATAGAAAAGTTGATATGTTCAGCGCAAAAAATTTAGCAGTGATAGCAGTAATTTTAGTAGTAGGACTTGGAGGGAGTTTTGGATTTGAAGGCGGTATGATTCCTATGTTTGGTATTGAAATACCGGCTATAGCATCCGCAGCTGTAGTTGGAATCCTTCTTAATCTTATGCTGTCAATAGGTGAAAAATAGTAAACAAAGAATAAGATTCTTTTGCCCTTGCAAATAGGACATATGTCCCTATAGCGGAAGTTGCGCAGCAACTTTTTTACAGAAAAGTAATATAAATACGTTATAAGCATTTTATACAAATGCATAATATAAACATTATGAATTATTATTTTATGCATTAATTGTTTTAAATATAATATACTTTTAGCTGGACAAACGAATTGCTATATAGTATAATTCATGGAAAGATACGTTTGCAAGACTTAATCATATTTTATGCATTCATTTATATACATATAATTATTAAATGCATACGTTATAGCTTATTTAATAAGGACATAATTGAAAAAAACTAACAAAGATAGGAGGTTAATGAAATATAGTTAAAAAGGATATAATTTTCGTTGTATTGCAATCGTATTGATAATAAGAAGGGAAGGTGCAGAATGGAACAAGATAATAAAAGAGGGCAATTTGGTACAAATTTTGGTTTCTTAATGGCAGCTATTGGCTCAGCAATAGGCTTGGGTAATATTTGGGGATTCCCATATAAGATGGGAGCAAACGGCGGATTTATTTTTCTAATAATATATTTAGCTTTGGTATCTTTTGTTGGTTTTTCTGTTATGCTTGGAGAATTAGCGTTAGGTCGTAAATACGGCATGGGAGTTGTTGGAACTTATAAGAAAATCAGCGAAAAATACACATGGATAGGTTGGTTGGGCTGGCTTTCAGGTTTTCTTATTTTAGCATTTTACAGTGTATTAGGCGGATTTACTCTACGGTATTGTTTTGGATTTTTAATGGAAATTTTTAGCGCCGGTGCAGGCTTTGGCGGAATGGACAGCGGTGCATTCTTTGGAAGCTTCATAACCAGTGCTCCCATGAGTATTTTGTATCATGCACTCTTTATGGGTGCTACAGTTATCATAGTAATGGGCGGTATTGCAGGCGGTATAGAAAAGTTTACAACTATTGCGATGCCTGCATTATTTGTAATGATGATAATAGTAGTTATCAGAAGCGTTACTTTGGAAGGTGCTTTTGTGGGTCTTGAATTTATGTTTAAACCGGACTGGGTGAGTTTAAAGGAAATAGGTTTTATGAGGGTGCTTAAAACTGCCGCCGGACAGATGTTCTTTTCATTATCTCTCGGTATGGGCTGCATGATTACTTACGGCTCCTACCTCAGTAAAAACGAAAACTTAGAAAAAAATGCTATGATTATTCCTATAGCAGACACATCATTTGCATTATTATCAGCTTTAGCAGTATTACCGGCAGTTGGTGCATTCATGTATCAAGGAGTTGAAGGTGTTTCTTTCGGGGCAGGCCCCGGACTTTTATTCGTTACCCTGCATAGAGTTTTCAGTGTTGGCATGGGTGGAATGATGGGTAATTTCTTCGGCGCTCTTTTCTATTTCTTAGTGTTTATTGCTGCTGTTACATCATCTATTTCACTATTGGAGGTTTGTACGGCATACTTTATTGACAAACGAGTTGAGAAGGGTTTAGAGCCTGACCGTAAAAAAATCACTCTTATTGTAGGAACCGTAATTTTCTTATTGGGATTCCCTGTAGCAATGGATGGACTTGGCTCAGGTGTAGCAGGAGGGGCAATGATTGATATCCCGGCAACTGTATTCGGCATGAGCGAGGTAAGGGTTGCATTTGACTGCTGGCTTGATTTCTATGATATGATTTCTGAAGGTGTTTTCATGCCTCTTGGCGCAATGTTGATGTCACTATTAATAGGATGGAAACTCAAGACTGTTCTCATTAAGGATGAGGTTGAACAAACTCCCGGTTATAAGATGAAGGCATACAACTTCTGGGATATTTGCTTTAAATTCATTGTTCCTGCTGTTATGTTTTTCGTATTACTCGGTCAGTTGGATGACTTTTTCGGATTGGGAATTTTCTAGGATATGTAAATTCAAGATAAAAAAAGAGCGGACGTCCGCTCTTTTTTTTTGCGAAATACATGGTTATAGCATAAACAACATTTTATAGCCATAATATAGTATAAAGTTTAAGTTATGCTAATATTTATGGTGCGGTAAATTATACTTTACAAAAAGAAATATGCGTAGTATAATCATTTTTAAGAAACGTTTACAAAATATATTAAGGAAGAAGACCATAACAAGGTGCTTATAATAAGGGGGTGTGACAATAAGCCTTATAAAGCAAAATAAACAATTGTTGCTAAAAAAGATTATATAGCAAGAGGGAGGTGAATAAATAAACTTTGAGATAGTATTACTCAAAAAATTTATTTTTATGTTATCATTTATTATTATTTCATAATATTTATATTGAAAAGGGAGGAAGGTGTAAA
The DNA here is from genome assembly GCA_003487955.1 of Clostridiales bacterium. GTDB lineage: Bacteria > Bacillota > Clostridia > Tissierellales > Sedimentibacteraceae > Sedimentibacter. The sequence continues at coordinate 5,224 of DNNJ01000386.1, forward strand.
ATGGAAAAAGATAATAAAAGAGGTCAGTGGGGAACTAATTTTGGTTTCTTAATGGCAGCTATAGGTTCAGCTATAGGCTTGGGTAATATTTGGGGATTCCCATATAAGATGGGTGCAAACGGCGGATTTATTTTTCTCATTATATATTTAGCGTTGGTATCTTTTGTTGGTTTTGCAACTATGCTTGGTGAGCTTACTTTAGGTCGTAGGTATGGTATGGGAGTTATCGGAACTTATAGGAAAATCAGTGAAAAGTACGCATGGATAGGCTGGCTGGGCTGGCTTTCGGGTTTCCTCATTTTAGCATTCTATAGTGTATTAGGCGGATTTACTATAAGGTATTGTTTTGGATTCTTAATGGAAATGTTCAGCGGTGGTGCAGGTTTTGGCGGAATGGACAGCGGTGCATTCTTTGGCAGCTTCATCGTCAGCGCTCCTATGAGTATTTTATTTCATGCGCTCTTTATGGCAGCTACAATCATCATAGTAATGGGCGGAATTTCAGGCGGTATTGAAAAGTTTACTGCAGTGGCTATGCCTACATTGTTTGTAATGATAATAATCGTAGTTATTCGAAGCGTTACTTTGGAAGGTGCTTTTGTAGGGCTTGAATTTATGTTTAAACCTGACTTTGAGGCTATGAAGGAAATAGGTCTTATGAGGATTCTTAAAACTGCAGCCGGGCAGATGTTCTTCTCACTGTCTCTTGGTATGGGCTGCATGATTACTTACGGTTCCTACCTCAGTAAAAAAGAAAACTTAGAGTGGAATGCAATGTTTATTCCTATAGCAGACACATCATTTGCATTCTTGTCAGCATTGGCAGTTCTTCCTGCAGTAGGTGCATTTGTTTATCAAGGAGTTGAAGGCGTTTCTTTCGGAGCAGGCCCCGGACTTTTGTTTGTTACTCTTCACCGAGTTTTCAGTGTAGGTATGGGCGGATTTATGGGTAATTTCTTCGGTGCCTTTTTCTATTTCTTAGTATTTATTGCTGCTGTTACATCTTCTATTTCTCTATTGGAGGTTTGTACGGCATACTTTATAGACAAAAGAGTTGAGAAGGGTTTAGAGCCTGACCGTAAAAAAATCACTCTTATTATGGGAGTTATAATATTCTTCTTAGGATTCCCTGTAGCAATGGATGGACTTGGCTCCGGCGTAGCAGGAGGGGCAATGATTGATATCCCTGCAGTTGTATTTGGTATGAGCGAGGTAAGAGTTGCATTTGACTGCTGGCTTGACTTCTATGACATGATTTCGGAAGGTGTGTTCATGCCTTTAGGTGCCATGTTGATGTCATTGATAATCGGCTGGAAACTCAAGACAGTCCTTATTAAGGATGAGATTGAACAAACTCCCGGCTATAAGATGAAGGCGTACAATTTCTGGGATATTTGCTTTAAATATATTGTTCCCGCTGCTATGTTTTTCGTACTTCTTGGTCAGTTAGATGACTTCTTCGGATTGGGAATTTTTTAACAGTTACTATTATAAAATAAAAAAGGAGCGGGATTCCGCTCCTTTTCGTATGCAATATTCATAATACGCTGTATAGTATGCCATGCTTATTAATAAAAATATCATAGTGAGCTTAATGTCTTGCTCATTAAATCCTTTCCGATAACTGTGCAAGAAAATATTTTTTCGGCAAATTCTTTATACTCTTCAGGATTAGGCATTGAAGGACTGAAATGAGTAAGCCATAATTCCTTAACATCAGCATTCAATGCTATATAAGCAGCTTCCGAAAAAATCATATGCATTTTAGCAACAGCACCATCAAGCATCTCATCATTTCCGTACATTCCTTCACAAATAAACAAATCAGAATCCTTAACGATTTCATCTATAAGTTTAACAGGTCTTGTATCTGTTACATAAGAAATTTTAATTGGTTTTCTTGCGCTTCCCAAAACCATATCCGGTGTAAATGTTTTATCATCTACAACAACCTTTTCACCGCCGTGAAGTAGTCTCCAAAGTCTAACCGGAATATTAAGTGTTTTTGCTTTTTCAGGCTGGAAATGAGGTCTTAAAATAAGCTCAAAGCTGTATCCTAAACAATTTATATGATGTTTTAAAGGAATCGATGTTACATTTAATCCTATCTTACTGAATTCCTGAGGCTTTGTATCGTGAAGCTCTGCAATTCTAACCTCGAAGGGAAGAAATCCGCATACCACCAAAAGAGAGTTCAATATTTTCGTGCTCCCCCTTGGTGCAATAATATCTACCGGCTCTGTTCTGCCGTGATTTCCCATGGTTAAAAGCAGTCCGGGCAGACCTGTAACATGGTCTGCATGGCAATGGGTTATTAATATTGTGTCGATTTTATTAAGGCTGAGCTTTCCCTTATGCAGTGAAATTTGTGTACCTTCGCCGCAGTCTATAAGAATGGCTTTTCCTTTGTATTCAATATGACATGAAGCTAAATACCTGCCGGGAAGAGGCACCATACCGCCTGTGCCGATTAAAGTAACGTTTATCATTATATCACCTTTTTTCTTAAGTAATAACATTATACATAGTAATGCTGAGCTTTTCAATATAGAATTAGCATTCCCATGCATATTATAACTGATAATATGCCCTGTACAGCTCTATAAAAAACATAATTGCTGATATTAAAATCAAAATTATTTGCAACTGCTACAGTTTGAAAAATCACAGATATTCCCGAAAAACTGATGAGAAAATTTATTATTATAAGCTTTACATCCAAGGGAAGAGCGGAGGATGAAGCAACGCTGCAGCCGTTTGATATTTCCAAGATACCTACAAAAGTAGAATGTATTAAATCACTTAGCAGTGTACTTAATGAAAAATATTTTGAAATTGAAATAAGGAGGTTGTCAAAAAAATTGGAAAATACCGAAAATATAACTATTACACCTCCAATGGACAATATGGAAGTAATTGATTTATAAATTGAAGAATTGAAAGCATCATAAAACGATATATATTTTTGTTTTTTTACCTTTGTATAAGTGGAGGATATTGTACTTTTTTTAATGAGCATACCTATAAGTAATGCACTTAGCAAATGCGGAGCGGCAATATATTTGGCCAAACTTAAATCACCAAGCATTGAAAAGGATACTGCTCCCGCCATGAATTGAAAGCTGCAGTTGTTGGTAAAAACAACCAATGCATTTGCTTCGTTGCTGTCGATTCTTTTATAAGAAGCCATTGTATTTACTGTCATTGCTCCGGAAGGATAACCTACCACGAGGCTGATAAAGTAGGGGATGAATGCATATTTACTGTTAAAAATTTTATTTGATAAAAAGGATAATTTATCTGACATTCTGTACAAAAAATTATATTGCAGCAATATATTTGATAAAATAGACATAGGAAGCAAATATGGAATCATGTTGTTGATCCATATTTTAAGACCGTTAAAAACACCTTCCGATACTATGCCCGGTTTCATAACAAATAAGCAAATAATAAACATTATGAAAACCGGAATAAAATTTCTTTTGAACATAAAAACACCCCCTGTTTATTTTATTGTCCATAAATTGTTTATATGCTTTTCTGAATATAATATTTGTAGTTTATTGATTTTAATAAAAGCTCCATGTTATTAACAAGGTTAAAAAATATTTTTTATTTTTGAAAATAAACGATACAATAAGCGAGACTGCAAAAAAGGAAGTATGAAGGAGGATGAGACTCTTTTTTATGAAATTATAATTTAATATAAGTAAAATACTTATTTAAGTTTATAATTGTTGATTTGATGGTAACAATAATCAGTGATAAAGTGTACCGGTTCATGACATTTAGGGAGTGATATATTTGAACCAGATTCTAAATCAAATTATAAGGATAGACTCGCAAGCTTATGAAAACAAAAATAAAAACGAAGAATTTTTGCTTAAGAAAAAGCAGGAATATGAAGAAAAGGTTTTAAATTACAAAAGCGAAAACTTGCGAAAAGCAAACATAAAAGTACAGACTATTTCAGAAGAAATAGAGGCATTTGTTGCTGAAACCGAAAGAATTGAAAAGGAAAAAGTAAATAAAGTTTCTGTGCAGATAGAAAAAGTCTATAAAAAAACAGAACATAGATTGATTCAGGAAGTATTCAACAGATTATTTTCATTGGAGGAGCTGTAATGAACTCCAACATGGCATTTTATGCTGTTCAAACAAAAATTACAGCAAAAAAAGGTTATATTTCAAAAAGTCTTAATTTGGATAATATTTTGGAATGCTCTACAGTGGAACAGCTTAGGTCGCTTTTGCTTAATAATAAGGAATTTGAAAGAATATTCTTAGCAGCCAAAAGTGATAATATAAACAGGGACAGTTTTGAAGCTATTTTAGGTCGGTTTACAACTATTGAAATTGAAGATTTGCTTCATTATTTTTCGGGGCATTATAAAGATTTTATTGAGGAATTACTAATTGAAAGCGAAATAAAGGATATTAGTTTAATTTTAAGAAAGATAGCCAAACAGGAAAGTTTAGAGGGAATAGAAAATAGATTTGTACATTCTAACAGATATGCTACATTGAATTTTGATAAACTTTTGACTTCAAAAAATGTTCACCGGTTTACTGAAAATTTAAAGGGTACTCCATATTACACAGGGTTGAAAAACTTGACTGAGGAAGATGCTGTTAAGCGCGAATTTCATATTGAAATGAAGCTTTATGTGGAATTTTACAAGAGATTAATGGAGAAATCAGAAAACCTAAATAAGGAAGACAGGGAAGCAGTCAAGGACATTATTGGTCTAAAAATTGATTTATTAAATGTTCAATGGATTAACAGAGCTTTAAACTATTATAAATTATCGCCTGAAGAAGTGTTGTTTTACAGCCTTGTCGGCGGCAGCTCCATGGACTATAAACAGTTAAAAAAATTATGCTACAGCAAGTCTTATGATGAATTCAGGAAATTAGTCAAGTCTTATATTGGGATTGAAGTATCTAAGAAAAAAGGTAAGACGGGAAACGTGAATTATTATTTGTATGATTATCTTAAAAAAGAAAAATTCAAAAATATCGGTATTGCTATTTCATATATTTATTTAATTGACATAATAACTGATGATATTATTACAATAGCCGAAGGAATAAAATACGAAGCACCTAAAGAACAGATATTGGATTATTTATCATACAGCAAATAATAAGAAGGGAGTAAAATTAATGTCTATAGAAAAGATGGTTCTTTTGAAGGTTGTAGGCTCAACCGAAGAAATGAGTCCCATAATCAAAGAACTGATATTAAATAAAAATGTGCATTTTAACATGAATATTGAAAACAGCAGCGCATATACAGACTATTATGTCATACATAAATTTGAAACAGATATTTTAGGTTCTGAAATTTATAGTACCATAATAAATCCAAATGATAACAGATGTACTGATTGCCTGAATGTTGTTAAAGACTTGGCTGCCGGATTGGAAATAGAGCTTAAAATTGACGAAAATATATTGAAAGAAAACTATGATATAGCAAGAATAACGTCTGAATTAAAAATATTGGATTCTTCTGTAGGGGATAAAATAAGAGAAATATATAAATACAATACTAGTATTTATGAATTAAAAAAACTAAGAGAGAAAATCGACAGTATCTTTGATAAAGATTTGGAATTGGATAAGATTTCTGATTTGAATTATTTTAATTTTGCAGTTGGTACACTTTCAAAGATGAATAAATGGCGTTTAAAGAAGAACTACGAAAATCTAAGCGCAATAGTTATGAGAATAGGAAGTATGCCTGCTGCAGCAGAAGATTTGTACATGATCATTTTTCCGAAACACTACAGGCAGGAAACGGAAAACTTGTTGAAGTCATTGGATTGGAATGAACTTAAAATTCCTGATGAATTAATGGGAACACCTGCCCAAATGCTTTTAATAATTGATGATAGAATAAAAACCATGGAGGGTAAAATTCAAACATTATCATCATCCATGGAAGCAGAAAAAAAATCAAAAATAAACAGTATAAACAGATATTATAATATATTCAATTTGGAAGAACAAATTTCCGAATTGACCCGGGATGCTGAATATGGGGATAATATTTTTGCAGTGGATGTGTGGGTTAAGAATAGTGAATTAAATAATCTAAAAGATTCAATTCATAAAATCACGGATAAAATAATATTATCTGAAAAAACGGCAGAAGAATTGAAAAATCAGGTAATACCTCCAACCATGCTTAAAAACAACTTTCTTATAAGACCCTTCGAATGGATTGTTAAAATGTACGGGATGCCGTCCTATAATGAATTAGATCCCACTCCTTTCCTTGCGTTAACCTTTTGTCTTGCATTTGGTATAATGTTTGGTGATATAGGTCAGGGACTTATATATTTCTTATTTGGTTTACTGTTTAGGAAAAAGATAGGTGCACTTGCTGAAATAGTAATGAGACTTGGTTTATTCTCCATTGTTTTCGGGTTTGTATACGGCAGTTTCTTTGGTTTGGAAAAGCATGAACTTTCATGGCTCCCAAGCTTGATTGAAGGGGGTCCTCTAAATCCGGATAATATTCCTAATATACTGATAGCGAGTATTGTTTATGGAATTTTTGCACTTACTGTTTCATATGTATATGGTATTGTTAATTCTATGAAAAATCAAAATATTGAAGAGGGAATATTCGGTAAGAACGGAATATTCGGTTACTTATTCTTTATAAGTTTCATAGTGACCATTGCAGCAATTACAAGAATTATTAACATACCATTATATATACCGTTCAGTGTACTGATTTTAAGCTTAATTATAATAATTGTAAAAGAGCCTTTAACCAACTTGGTTCTTGGCAAGAAGCCGTTATTTCATGAAAGCCCCGGTTCTTATTTTACGGAAAGCATTTTTGAAGCAGTGGAAACAATACTTGGTGCAATGAGCAACTCTATTTCATTTGTACGTGTAGGCGCCTTTGCATTAAATCATGCAGGATTGTTTATGGCATTTTTGGTAATATCACAAATGGTTGAAAATATATTTTTGAAAATATTGATTTTAGTAATAGGAAACATATTAATTCTATCATTGGAGGGGATTATTGTGTTCATTCAAGGACTTCGTCTACAATATTATGAAATGTTCAGCAAATATTTTAAAGGTGACGGTATAGAATATAAACCTCTTATAATAAGTAAACAATAAATAATAAAAAATAATAAAAAATAATAAATGAAAAGTGAAGGGAAAGAATTATGCTTATCATATTTTTAATTGCTGCATCAGCAGTATCAATTGGAACAATTATTTATGGGAAAAAAGCAATAAAAAAAGGGAAAACAGGAAATATTAAAAAGGCAATTTTAACAACGGTATCAGCTTTTGGGTTAATTATGGCAGGGGCTGTAATTACAACAGTATTCGGAGGCAATGTATTTGCTGAAACTCAAGCTGAAGCAGCTACCTCAGGGGCTGCTTCAGGAGCAGGCGGAATCGGAGAAGGACTTAAATATTTATCTGCAGCATTATCAACAGGGATAGCCACTATTGCTACAGGTTTTGCAGTAGGCTCAGTTGGTTCATCAGCAATAGGTGCAATATCAGAAGATTCATCACTTCTTGGAAAAACTTTAATATTTGTTGGTATGGCAGAAGGTATTGCAATTTATGGCTTGATTATTTCTATTTTAATTTTATTTGTTTAATAAGGGAAGATAAATAATGAAATCTTTTTTAATTAGCAACTCCAGAGACACCTGGGTAGGCTTAAGACTTGCAGGAATAAACGGTGTCCTGGTAAGAGACAGAAATGAAGTGCTGAAATATTTAAAAAGTTCAGTGAAGGACAAGGACGTTGGGATAGTAATTCTTAATGAAACGGTTGCAGATATGATTCATGATGAGGTGATGGAATTAAAATTAAAAACTCGTATCCCTCTCATTATAGAAATTCCGGACAGAAAGGGTTCCATCAGGGAATCAAGTGCCATTGCGGATCATATAAGAGAATCCGTAGGTATTCAAATATGAGGTAATTATGGTTACAATAGAACAAAAATTATTATTATTTTCTAAGCTTATAAATCATTCAATGGAAAAGGACTTTAAAGATGAGTTAAAAGAATTGGAGAAACAATACAGCTTAAGGTCCGATAGCAGCAAAGATGAAATAGATGCTGCCGCACAATCCATTGAGGAAAGAGCAAGGAAAAAAGCAGAAATGAGACGAACTGAAAGCTTAAGCAAACAAGCGGTAAATATTAAAAGGGGAATACTGCTGCAGAAAGAAAAGTGTTATTATATTTTTATGGAAAAATTAAAAAGCAGACTTACTGAATTTGTTAATACTGAAGAATATAAAACATATTTGTTAAATTTGATAAAGAAAATAAATATAACAGACGAAAATTACGATTGGGTGATTTATTTGACTGAGTCAGACAATAAAAGGTATTCAGAATTAATAAAGGAAGAGCTTAAGAAAAACAATATAAATATTGAATTTAAGAATTCCTATAACATTATAGGAGGTCTTATTGTTATTGATAAGGATAAAAATACAAAAATAGACTTTTCCATTGATTCTGTGTTGGAAGATAACAAAACATATATAATGCAGACAATATTTGATGCTTTAGAGGCAGGTGGCATAGGTGAATAATAATACAGGCATTGTAAGCTCGATAAACGGACCTGTGGTACAAGGACTTAATATGGGTTCCTTTAAAGTGAATGAAATGGTAATGGTAGGCGACAGGAAGCTTATCGGAGAAGTTGTTTCATTAAATGAAGATAAAGCCACTATACAGGTTTATGAAGAAACAGAAGGGTTAAAAGCAGGAGAGAAAATATTGTCAACAGGCAGCCCGCTGTCAGTTACATTGGGACCCGGAATGATTGGAAATATATTTGACGGTATTCAAAGACCCCTTACAGTAATTCAAGATATGTCAAGAGATTTTATACCGGAAGGAATAGGGCTTATAACTTTTAGCGAAGATAGACTGTGGGATGTAAATATATCTGTAAAAGCAGGCGACATGCTTAATGAAGGTGATGTTTATGCAACGATACAGGAAACTGAGGGGATTCTGCATAAATTAATAGTGCCGTATAATGTACGCGGTGTTGTAAAAGAAACTAAAGATAGCGGGAAGTACACATTAAATGATACAATAGTTCTTCTTGAAAAAGAAAATGAAACAATAAAGCTGTCTTTATGTACTAAATGGCCTGTAAGAAAACCAAGACCGATTAAAAGCAGGCTTCCCATATATAAACCTCTTATAACCGGTCAGAGAGTAATTGACAGCTTTTATCCCATTGCAAAGGGTGGTACGGTAGCTCTTCCGGGAGGATTCGGTACCGGAAAAACTGTTACACAGCACCAATTGGCAAAGTGGTGCGATGCGGATATTATTGTTTATATAGGATGCGGAGAGCGCGGAAATGAGATGACAGATGTTTTGGAGGAATTTCCAAAGCTTATAGACCCGCGTAGCAACAGACCTCTGATGGAAAGAACAATATTAATTGCCAATACTTCAAACATGCCGGTTGCTGCACGTGAGGCAAGCATTTATACAGGAATTACAATGGCGGAATATTTCAGGGATATGGGATATGATGTTGCGATAATGGCAGACTCCACTTCAAGGTGGGCGGAGGCTTTGCGTGAAATTTCAGGCCGTCTTGAACAGATGCCTGCGGAAGAAGGATACCCGGCATACCTTCCATCAAGGCTTGCACAGTTTTACGAGAGAGCCGGATGCGTTAATACACTAAGCAATGAAGAAGCAACTGTAACAATAATAGGAGCAGTATCGCCTGCCGGAGGTGATTTTTCCGAACCTGTTACAGAAAATACCAAACGTTTTGTTTCGGCATTTCTTGCGCTCGATAAAAAACTTGCCTACGCAAGACATTATCCTGCAATAAATTATTTAACAAGCTACAGCGGTTATGTAAATATGCTGAAGGAATGGTATGAAGAAAATGTAGCACAAGATATGATGACTTTAAGAAATAAGATGATAGTACTTTTTCAGGAAGAAGAAAAATTAAATGAAATAGTGCAGCTTGTAGGAGAAGATGTACTTCCTAACGATCAGGCATTGATTTTAGAAACAGCAAGAATTATAAAGAAGGGTTTCCTGCAGCAAAATGCCATGCACCCTGAAGATACTTATGTGGTTTTAAATAAACAATATTTAATGCTTAAAACAATAGACACTTTTTATGAAGAAGCATTGAAATGCATAAAAATCGGCATACCTATATCCGTAATAAGAAAAGAGTCCGTTATACAGGATATTTTAAAAATAAAATATGAAATACCAAACGACAAACCTGAAGCTTTGTATGAGTTAATGGATAGAATTACTGACACTTACTTAAGTTTAAGAATGAAATATGAATAGAGCGTATAAAATGAAAAAAGAATATTTACAAATTCAAAAAATTGAAGGACCGTTAATAGTTCTTAACGGAATTGAAGATGCCTCCTATGGAGAAACAGTTAAAATAAAAATAAACGATAATGAATTAAGAACAGGCAAGATTATTAAAATAGAAGATGATAAAGTAATTGCACAGGTTTTTGAAGGAACCGGCGGTATATCCACCGACAATTCCTCTGTTAAGTTTATGGGAGAGCCTTTAAGTATTCCTTTATCGAAGGAAATGTTAGGAAGGACATTTAACGGAGCAGGTGAGCCGATTGATAATGCTTACCAGGTTTTATCAACGGTAAAGCAAAATATTAACGGAAGACCTATAAATCCTGTTGCAAGAAGATACCCGAAGAATTTTATACAAACAGGCATATCTTCAATTGATGCTTTGATGACACTAATAAGGGGACAAAAACTGCCTATATTTTCAGGAAGCGGTATGTACCACAATGAATTGGCAGTACAAATTGTTAAGCAGGCTAAAATAAAGGGAGCTTCAAAGGATAATTTTGCCGTTGTGTTCGGGGCAATGGGCGTAAGACACGATGATGCGGATTATTTCAGGAAAAGTTTTGAATCGGCAGGTGTATCAGACCATGTTGTAATGTACATCAACACAGCAGATGAGCCTATTATTGAAAGAATATCAACACCAAGATGCGTCTTGACTGCTGCAGAATTTCTTGCATTTAATAACAACATGCACGTACTTGTAATTCTTACGGATATGACCAGCTACGCAGAAGCACTACGTGAAATATCTTCTGCAAAGGAAGAAGTACCTTCGCGTAAAGGATATCCCGGATATCTGTATTCAGACCTTTCAACTATATATGAAAGAGCAGGAATGTTAAAGAGCTGTGAAGGTTCAATAACACTTATTCCAATACTCACAATGCCCAATGATGATATTACACATCCAATACCTGACTTGACCGGATTTATAACTGAAGGGCAAATAGTTCTTAACAGAGAACTTAACCAAAAGGGAATTTATCCTCCTATTGATATACTTCCTTCCTTATCACGATTGATGAAGGATGGAATAGGCAGCGATTACACAAGAGAAGACCATGCAGATTTGCAGAGTCAGATTTATGCTTCATATTCAAAGGTTCAGGATATTAGAAGTCTTTCACAGATAATAGGTGAAGATGACTTAGGAGAAGTTGACAAATTATATCTTCAATATGGCCGGGAATTAGAATCAAAATTCATTGCTCAGGAAAGCAATGAAAACAGAAGTATCAGCGAAACATTGGATATAGGGTGGAATATATTATCCATTCTTCCTGAATCTGAATTAGATCGTGTAAAACCGGAGATGATTAAAAAGTATTATGTTCATAGCAGGGAGAGATAGATATGGCAGTAATGGTCGCACCAACTAAATCAAATCTTATAAAGGCAAAATCATCTTTGGTGCTTTCAAAAAAAGGATATGAATTTTTAGACAAGAAAAGGAATATCCTCATAAAGGAAATGATGGTAATTGTTGAAAAGGCTAAAAGTATGCATAATGATATTTATAATATATTAGCGGAAGCATATGAAAAACTAAAGAAGGCAAACTTGACATTAGGAGTTAAAAATGTGGAAGATATAAGCCAGGGAGTGCCTGATGATGAATATTACGAAATTTTACTTAAGAGTGTAATGGGGGTTGATATTCCAACCATTAAATACAAGGAAGACAATTTGGTTCCTGCTTATGGCTTTTACAGCAGTAATGCATATCTTGATGAAGCAAGGCAAATGTTTAAAGAAGTTAAAAGTAAAATATACGAGTTGGCAGAAGTTGAAAATTCTGCGTTTAAATTAGCTATAGAAATAGAAAAAACACAAAAAAGAACAAATGCACTTCAATATGTTCAGATACCTAAATATAAGGAACAAGTAAAATACATTCAGGAAGTACTTGAAGAAAAGGAAAGAGAAGACTTTTTCAGATTAAAAAGACTGAAATCAAAAAAGTAAATTTGGATGTTAATCATTTATATAGACTGCATTTTCTGTATATTCGCTGTTCATTTTTCTGTTTTTCAAAGGAAGATAATAAATATTTGATGACTTGCAGGTAATATTAAATACCCTAAGTTTTTCAGGAGTTATGTTATACCTTTTATAGTCTGAATATCTGTTTATTACTTTTGTTTCATGGTTTTTTGCATATTTTATTGCGTTTCTGCCTGTATTATTAAAAGCAAGCACTTTAACATAATCACTATTGGTTGACATAATGTTAATTATGTCAACCTTTCTTATATCAAGCAAAATATTAAGAAGACATCTCCTAAGTTTTGAATATGTATAACGTTTGGACTTAATTGACATAATAAGCTCATCAACACTTTCGTGTTTGTAAGATCGTGACATGATTTTATTGTTTAATCCTTCCTTTATTTCATAAATCCCGTCCAAGTCATCACATGAAAGTATTTTATAATACAAATAATCAGTATAATTGTTTAAAGTATTAAATTTCTTGTGTTCCATATAAAACTCTTTTATTAATTGCATACTTTTTTCAGTTATTTTAAGATTATTAAAATAGCCATCTAACAAGGAATTTCTTATGGCTGTGGCACTATGGAAAGTCCCTTTAACCTCAGGGTCATTGTGAGCCATACCCATACGCTTTACAGGATAGTATTGAAGGTTTAAATTAAGCTTCATGGCGCTTTTTATATATTCAACAGCCAAGACGTTATTAGGCGAATACACGGCTTCAGCTTCATCATCAAGTACTGACTTTAGAGCACAAGACATGGCACTTGGATATGACAGACCTTTTTTTATTTCTTTTTTTATACAATTATTAAATTCACTCGTTAATTGTACGCAAGCAATTTTTTCCAAAAGCTTTACATCATCGTTTTCACAGCCAAAGCTTATGGAATTAATGTGAAGCTTGCTTAATTCTTTTATTGCGGCAAGAGCAAACATTTCCGCATTTTGGCAGGAAAAAGGCATGGGAAGCTCAATGACAATATCGGCACCGCCATATATTGCAGCTTCCGCACGTTTGAACTTATCTATGATAGCAGGCTCCCCCCGCTGTACATAATTACCGCTCATAACAACGGCAATACAATCACAGCCGGATAGCCTTTTAGCCATCTTAAGCTGATATTCATGCCCTGCATGAAATGGATTATATTCCGCTACAACACCTGTTATTCTCATGATTATATCCCTTCGACTTTTACATATATCTTAATTATAATCAACCCCAAAGTCAACAAAATTTTGGGGACGGCTCTTTGTCGTGTTATTATTCACAGTGGAGGAAAATGATAAAAATATCGTTCACGGTTTCGGACACGAATAATTCTAATAGCTCATTCCGTCTAAAAATCCTACAGCTTGCAAACTCACTTCGTTCAAACAGTGCAAGCTGCTTAACGGATTTTTAGTCTGCATTCGCTAAGAATTATAGTCGTGTCCTGCAAATGTTCTCTCACATTTTTATCATTTTCCCTAAGCAGTAGGAACAGTCCCTGAAATTGCTGAAATTATACAATAAGAGCTGCCCCTAAAATTTTAAAATTCATTGTTTATTTTTTATTAAATAAATGATATACTGTTTAGTGTTGGTGGAAAAAATATTGAATGGTGATATAATGAGCGTTATATTTGTTATCGGTGGTGCGAGAAGCGGAAAGAGCACATTTGCGGAATTAAAAGCAAAAGAATATTCGGACAATGTATTGTACATAGCGGCAGCAACTGTAACAGATCAGGCAATGGCTGACCGGGTAAAAAAACACAGAGAGCAAAGACCATCATCCTGGCTGACTTTGGAGATGTATTCTGATTTTACAACACTTATCAATAAAGCTGAATTCAAGCAGTCAGAAGTAATTCTTATGGACTGCATAACAACAATGATTGGAAATTTCATGGTTGAAAGCAAATTGGATTTTGACACCTGCAGCGCCAAAGATGTAAATCTATTGGAAAATAAAATCACCGAAGAGGTTTTTTCTTTAATAAATGTATGCAATGAAAACAATAAAAAACTAATAATAGTATCTAACGAGACAGGTATGGGTGTTGTACCTTCTTACTACATGGGAAATTATTTCAGAGATATAAGCGGAAGGATTAATAATAAAATTGGAATACAAGCTGAGCATATGTATTTTATTTTTTCAGGAATACCAATTAAGCTTAAACATAAAGGAGAAATGGTAAAATGGCCTCAGGATTTTTAATTCTCATTTCTTTTTTTACTCGAATTCCTGTCGGAAGAAAAATAGAATTTAATGAAGAAAATTTTATAAGCTCACTGAATCTTTACACGCTTGTAGGAGTGGTAATAGGTTTTCTTTTAGCTGTTATATATTTAATTTTTAACAATCAAATATCCTTTATCAGAGGACTGTTAATTACTGTTATGTATATTGTTATAACCGGCGGCATTCATTTAGATGGTGCTGCCGATACTTCAGACGGTTTATTATCCGGAAGAACAGGGGATGAAATTTTTGAAATAATGAGTGATTCCCGCATAGGAAGCTTTGGAGTTATTACATTGATTTTAATTGTGCTTTCACAATATGTTCTGTTTTCCTTCAGCAGCATTGAAACTGTTTTTATGATGCCTGTTGCAGGAAGGGCAAGTGCAATAGCTGCTTGTTGGAATAAAAAATATGCCAAGAATTCAAAGGGTATGGGAACTGCATTTATTGAAAATATAAATAGCAGGGTTGTAGCCGTAAATTTAATTATATTATCTGTTTTTTCAATGCTTTCATGGTACAGAACAATCATATTTACTGCATGCTTTGCTGCAATTGCCGTTTCATATTTCATATCTACATTGATAGACGAAAAAATAGGCGGAATGACAGGGGATACATGCGGAGCTATTATAGAAATAAGCCAAATAGTTTTTATGACAACTGTACTTTTCTTAATGAGGTAGTTATGATATACTTAGTGCGCCACGGAGAATCTGAAGCAAATACAAGCAGGAGATTCAGCGGAATAACAGATGTTGAACTGACTGAAACCGGTAGATTGCAGGCAGTAAATTCAGGTAAGAAATTAAAGGGTAAAATAATACATAAAATTTTTTCAAGCCCGTTAAAAAGAGCAAAAAATACGGCGGAAATAATAGCAGATGAAATTGGTTTCAATAAAAAAGATATAATTATTGATAACCGGTTAACAGAGGTTAATTTTGGCATTTTTGAGAATCTTACGTGGGAAGAAATAGTCCGGATGTATTCAGGTGAAATAGAAAGCTGGATTGAATTTAAACATAAATATATCTTCCCGAAAGGGGAAGGTTATGATGACATAATTGACAGAATTTCATGCTTTATAGATAATGTACCTGACAATTCGTTAATATTAACTCATTACGGTGTAATTCAATCGGTACTTTTGTATTTCAAAATAGTCGATGATGATACATTGTGGAATTATAAAATATCAAACTGTGATATCTTTGTATTAAATAACAAAAAAATAGAAAAAATTATTAAATGTTGATTAAAATCTTAAAGATTTTATATATAAAAAAACTATGGAGGAATAATATGAATGTATTAGTAATTAACTGCGGTAGTTCATCATTAAAATATCAATTAATAAATATGGATGATGAAAGTGTTTTAGCTAAAGGTTTAGTTGAAAGAATAGGAATTGAAGGCAGTTTATTAAAACATGAAAAACCGGGACAGGACAAATTAATTATTGAAGAAGATTTAAAAAATCATAAGGATGCAGTAAACCTTATGCTGAAAGCACTGCTTGACGAAAAATACGGAGCAGTCAGCTCATTGGACGAAATTGATGCTATCGGACACAGAGTAGTTCACGGCGGAGAGAAATTTGCATGTTCAGTAGTAATTAACGATGAAGTTATTGACACAATGAAAGAGAATATAGGATTGGCACCTCTTCACAATCCTCCAAACATCATAGGTATTGAAGCATGCAAGGAAATATTGCCGGATGTGCCCATGGTAGGAGTATTTGATACTGCATTCCATCAGACAATGCCTCCTGTATCCTACATTTATCCATTGCCTTATGAATTATATGAAGAGATGAAAATAAGAAGATACGGATTCCACGGAACATCACATAAATATGTTTCTGAAAGAGTTGCCGGTTTAACAGGCAAAAGACTTGAAGGAACCAAAATAGTTACATGCCACTTAGGAAATGGAGCAAGTTTAACAGCAATTAAGGATGGATGCTCCTTTGACACAAGCATGGGTATGACTCCTCTTGAAGGTTTGGTAATGGGAACAAGATGCGGTGATATAGACCCTGCAATAGTAACATTCTTAATGTGTAAGCAAGACATGACAGCTGAACAGGTTGACAATCTAATGAATAAAAAATCCGGAGTCTTGGGTATTTCAGGTGTTTCAAACGATTTTAGAGACATTGAAGCTGAGGCAGATAAAGGAAATATGAGAGCTCGTTTGGCATTAGATAAATTTGCATATACAGTAAAAAAATATATAGGCTCCTACGCAGCAGCAATGGGAGGACTGGATTATGTAGTATTTACTGCAGGCCTTGGTGAAAATTCTTCAACTGCAAGAAAACAGATATGTGATGGCTTGGAATTTCTTGGAGTTGAAATAGATGATGAAAAGAACAAAATACGGGGGAAAGAAGCTGAAATATCAAAGGATGGCTCTAAAGTAAAAGTATTTGTTATTCCTACAAACGAAGAACTTGTGATTGCAAGAGATACAAAGGAATTTACAAGTAAATAATGCCTTAAGAAATATAACCTTGACAAATATTTTCTTTTCTCATATAATAAACTCTGCGAATTAAAAAGGGTGGTATTATGTTGCTTAAGATAAACAAGTTTTTATCATCTGATGATGTATCTTTGATAGTAAAAGAAAATTTTGCAATAGATGATGATGAGTTCTTAGATGAAACACGTCTTGACAAAAATGTTTTATTAACCGGCGAAATATTCAAAACTGATGACAGTGTAACATTTTCAGGGAAAATAGAATATACTCTCGCAGATGAATGTGCAAGATGTTTACAGGAGTTTGACAATAGAATTGAAACCAAATTCCAGGCAGCCGTTGTACAAAAAGAAGATATGGAATCTGATGAAGTTCAAATGGTTATAACAGATGGAATTATAAAAATGGATGATACAATCAAACAGTTGATTTATTTATCCCTGCCAATGAAATCTTTGTGCGATAAAGACTGTAAAGGCATATGCCCCAATTGCGGAGCAAACTTAAATAATGAAAAATGTCAATGTGAAAACAGCTTAACAGACTCACGATTTGATAAGTTGAAAGACCTGTTGAAATAAGGAGGTGTAAAAATGGCAGTACCTAAGAGAAAAACTTCCAAAGCCAAAAGAGATTCAAGAAGAGCGTCCAATGCGAAATTAACTGTTCCTAATACTGTGGAATGCCCACAATGTCATGAACCAAA
>DNNJ01000386.1:23356-29503 GCA_003487955.1 Clostridiales bacterium
GCACTATTTTTTTATTGCAAAACAAATATTACTGCTATATACTGATATAAGTATATAAGATAGAGGTGAATATGAAAATTGCAATTGATGCCATGGGCGGAGACAATGCACCGGAGGCAGTTATAATAGGAAGTATACAGGCTAGAGATGAATATAACCTCGGTATAATACTTTCCGGAAAAGAAATTGAAATTAAAAGAATATTAGAAAAAAACACATCAAATTTCAATAATATTGAGCTCATTAATGCAGAAGACATAATATCAAATGATGACAAACCTGTTTTGGCAATAAGGCGCAAGAAAGACTCTTCAATGGTTAAAGCTTTATATGCAGTTAAGGAAGGCAAAGCTGATGCAATTGTATCAGCGGGCAGCACAGGAGCATTATTAAGCGGCGGAACTCTTCTTGTAGGAAGAATTAAAGGAATTGAAAGACCCGCAATAGGCTCACTGATACCTTGTATAGCAGGGGGTTTTTGCTTATTGATAGATTCCGGTGCAAATGTGGATTCAAAACCGGAGTTTTTATATGACTTTGCCATTATGGGTGATATTTACTTGAAAAGAGTTATGAATATCAGCTCCCCAAGGATTGCCTTAGCAAATATAGGAACGGAAAGCTCCAAGGGGAACAAATTAACTGTTGAGACATACGAATTGCTTAAAAATTCTCATCTTGACCTTAATTTCACAGGCAATATTGAAGCAAGAGACATACTTAAGGGAGAAGCTGATATAGTAGTATGTGACGGTTTTACGGGAAATATGATATTGAAAACTATGGAGGGTACGGTGCAGGAACTTATGAACGGCTTGAAAGCAGAAATCATGGCGGGCATGAGGTCTAAAATAGGCGGTGTATTAATTAAGCCGGCACTTAAAAACTTCAAAAGAAAATTTGATTATTCAGAGCATGGCGGTGCTCCCCTATTGGGAGTTAAGGCTCCGGTAATAAAAGCACACGGCAGTTCTAATGCAAAGGCAATTAAAAATGCCATTCGTCAGGCGAAAATTTGCTGTGAAAGCAATGTGAATGAATTAATTGAACAAAGCATAATGAGGAGGTGAATGATGTGTTTGAAAGAATTAAGGAATTAGTGGCAGAAAAGGTTGGTGTTGAGCCTGAAGACATTTCAATGGAAACATCCTTTACAGACGATTTAGAGGCGGATTCAATAACACTTTTTGAATTGGTTATGGCAATTGAAGACGAATTCGACATTGAAGTTGATGATGAAAGTATTGAAAAAATTAAAACAGTAGGAGATATAGTAAAATACTTGGAAGAAATAAATAGTTAAATAGGTATGGGGACACACCGAATAAGGTATGGGGACACACCTCTGCTTAGGGATAGTCTTTGGGGTCGAGGAATGTCCCCAATTTTAGGTCTTTGGGGTTGAGGAATGTCCCCTATTATATGATTATTTATTATTTTAATGAAATTGTTCATTATAGTAATAAGCAATTATAACCCGGAGGGAAAAATGATTACAGATTCAGTATATGAGTTCGAAAAAATAATTAATTACAAATTTAACAATATTGAAATACTGCAAAAATCCTTGACACACAGTTCATATTCAAATGAGGATAAGACATATAGCAAGGTAAATAATGAAAGACTTGAGTTTTTGGGAGATGCAGTCTTAAGTATTTCAGTAAGCCGATATATTTTTGATGAATTTCCTGACTATCCTGAAGGAGACTTGACAAAATTAAGGGCTCAGGTAGTTTGCGAGGATACATTAAGCTTGGTGGCCGGGAATCTAAATTTAGGGAAATATTTGCTTTTGGGAAAAGGCGAAGAAGCTTCAGGAGGCAGGGAAAGAAGCTCAATATTGGCAGATGCTGTTGAATCGGTAATAGCTGCCATATATTTAGACGGAGGATACAAGCAGGCTGAAAAATTCGTATTGGAGAATTTAACAAAGTACATAAAACTTGCCGTAAAAGGTAAAATTGTAACGGATTTTAAATCATACCTTCAAGAATACTATCAAAGCAAAAGTCAGCTTTGCAAAATCAGATATGTAGTAACAAAGGAAGAAGGACCTGACCACGAAAAAGTATTTTATGTTAATGTGGTGGTTAACAAAAATGTGGTGGGAAAAGGCGTTGGAAAGAATAAGAAAGTAGCCGAGCAAAATGCCGCCAAGGATGCACTTATACAAGAAGGACTGTTAAATGAATAAGAAAATGAAAATTATCCCCATTTTTGTACCTCATGTAGGCTGTCCAAACAACTGTGTATTTTGCAACCAAAGAAGAATTACAGGACAGAAAAATGTTATTGCTGATGGGGAATATGTTCATAATACTGTTAGAAAATATATTGAAACAATTAATGAGGGTACCCATACAGAAATTGCATTTTTTGGCGGCTCATTTACGGCAATCGATATTGAAATTCAGAAGGAATTATTAAGGGCTGCCAAATACTACAAGGATTTAGGAATTGTAAACAGTATAAGATGCTCCACAAGACCGGATGCAATAAATGACGAAATACTAAAGCTGCAAAAAAAGTACGGAATGGATATAATTGAATTAGGAATTCAAAGCCTCGATGATGAGGTTTTGAAAAATTCAAACCGAGGACACAATAAAAAGCAGTCCATTGAGGCAAGCCGGCTTATAAAAGAACATGGATTTATTTTAGGTCACCAGATAATGCCGGGACTTCCGGGAAGCAGCAAAGAAGTTGACATAAAAACATGTGTTGAATCCATTGAAATGAAACCCGACATTGTGAGAATTTATCCCACACTAATAATAAAGGAAACGGAGCTTTTTGATATGTATGAAAAGGGCTCCTTTAAACCTCTTTCCATAGATGAGGCAGTAGAAATATCCGCATATATCTACAGCCTATACAGGGTTAATGATATAAATGTTATAAGAATAGGACTTCAAAATACAGACTCCATTAACGAAGATGAAGATGTTAAAGCGGGACCCTTTCATCCTGCTTTCAGGCAATTGGTTGAAGAAAGAATTTACTATTATGTATTAATCTCAAAATTGAGTAAATTGAATATACAAAAGCTTAAAGACAGCATTGTGATTCATGCACCTGACAATCTCATAAGCTGTATTGCAGGCCAAAAAAAAACTAATATCAATAAATTGAAAGAAAAATTTTCAATAAAACAAATATACTTTAAGAAGAAAAATGATGATATAATTGAAATATATCATAAAAATAAAAGATTATGCAGCTTTAACAGCTCAGAAATATTTCAAAACTATCTGAATATGCAACAGGGGGAGCTATGTATTTAAAAAAGATATATGTAAACGGATTTAAATCTTTTGCGGAAAAAACAGAAATAGAAGTTGAAAAAGGTATTACAGCTATCGTAGGACCGAACGGGAGCGGAAAAAGCAACATTTCCGATGCCATTAAGTGGGTTTTGGGAGAGCAAAGTGCAAAATCTCTCAGAGGTGGCAAAATGGATGATGTTATTTTTGCCGGAACAGCAAAGAGGCTCCCTTTGGGCTATGCTGAGGTAAGGCTTATTTTTAACAACGAATTAGGTACAATACCCCTTGAATACAAGGAAGTAAGCATCAGCAGGAAACTCTACAGGACAGGTGAAAGTGAATATTACATAAACAAACAGCAATGCAGACTCAAAGATATTAAAGAGCTTTTTATGGATACCGGAATAGGAAGAGAAGGTTATTCTTTTATTGGACAAGGCAGGGTGGAGGATATTTTAAGCCCTAATTCTGATGTGAGAAGACAAGTTTTTGAGGAAGCTTCCGGAATTGTAAAATACAAGGTAAGAAAAGAGGAATCTGAAAGAAAGCTTGAAAAGACAAAGAATAATTTGGAAAGAGCAGAAGATATTATATATGAGCTTAAGGAGCGTATTGAACCTCTTTATGAACAAAGCATACGGGCACAGAAATTTATTGAAATCAGAGATAATTTAAAAAAGTACGAGCTGAATTATTTATCTCATGAATACGAAAAACGAAGTGAGCAGCTTAAAGCTCTCAAAAACCAAAGAGATATGTCATTGGAAGACAAGACAAGGTTTCAAAAAAGAAGAGACAACTATTCTGAAATTATTGAATCTCAAAAAGAGAAAATTAATGAACTTCAAAATAAAATTAGTGAAACTGAAGAGCTAAGAGATTCAAAGAATAAGGAATTGGAGAACTATAACAGCTTAAGCCAAGTTCACAAAGAAAAGAAACTGTTATACAGCTCCAACATAGAAAATATCAAAAATGAAATAGCAGGACTTGATAAAAGGAACTTGGAATTAAATGAAAATATTAATATCTTAATCCGGGAAAAAGCTTCGTATGAAGAAATATACAAGAGAGATACCGAGAAGTTTGAATCATTAAACTCAGATATAAAAGAATATAAAAAAGAAATTGATGAAATTGTGCAATTGATTGAGCAGCAAAAAAATGAGTTATTTGAACTTCACAAAGATATCAACAAAAAGAATTCAAGTAAAAACACAATTGAATCATTAATAATTAACAACGGAGATAGAATTAAGCATTTAAACCAAGAAGTAAATTCTGAAGAAGAAGAAAGAAATAACAGAACAGAAATAATTAACAATCTCCGGGATGAGCTAAGTATTACAACTGAACTGTTGACTCAAAAGAAAGCAGAACTGAAAAGCACATCGGAAGAATTAATAAGTGCAGAAAAAAACAAGGAAACGCTTAATTTACAGAGCTCTAAGTTAAGTGAAGAATATAACGGCACAAAATCAAAAATAAATATTCTTTCAAATATGGAAGCATATTATGACGGCTACTATAAAAGTATAAAGACTGTAATGAACAACAAGGACAAGGAGCCGGTATTAAACAGCATATTGGGTACAGTGGCCGATGTAATAAAGACAGATAAAAAGTATGAAACAGCTGTTGAAATAGCATTAGGCTCTGCAATACAAAATATAATCGTTAAGACTGACAAGGAAGCCGAAGAAATAATCGAATATTTAAAGAAAAATAAAATTGGGAGAGTTACATTTCTTCCTATTAATATGCTTGCGGAAAGAAGTTTAAATAACTTCGAAAGAGAAGTGCTCAAGGAAAAATGCGTTATTGACACAGCAGACAATTTAATTCAAACAAGCCCCAAATACGAAATTGTCATTAAGAATTTACTTGGAAGAATAATAATTGTGGACAACCTGAACAACGGTTTTAAAATATCCAAGAAATTAGGGAATACAGTTAAAATTGTAACACTTCAAGGAGACGTAATAAATGCAGGGGGCTCTGTTACAGGCGGTCATATAAGCAAAAACCAAGCACTCTTGGGAAGAAAAAGAGAAATTGACGAATTAAAAGTCAGCCTTGATAAGTTATCAAAAGAATTACAAGAAAAAAATAATTCATTGAATTCTTTGAATTTAAAAATAAAAGAATATAGCAGTTTAACAGAAGAAATTAAGGGTTTTATTAATGAGAAAAATAATTATTATGAAATGAATAATTCAAAAATTAAAATGCTGTCAGAACAAAACGAAAAAACGACTGCTGTCATAAACAAATACAATGAAGAAATTAATTTCATACAAAAAGAAAAGCAGCAATATGAAAATGAGCTAAGAGCCTTGAATGATGAAACAGAAAAACTAAAATTATTGGTTGAGGAAAAAGAAAAAAGCATTGAGGAAACTGTACTCTTAAATAATTCCAATAAGTTGAAATATGATGAACACAACAATACAATTTTAAAGCAAAGAGATCAGGTATCGAAAATTACTCAAGATATCAAGCTTATAGAAGAAAAGCTGAATAATATTAATATGGAAATTGAAAGAAACAAAAATTCCATTAAGTATAAGGAAGAAAGCTTATCAACAATTGACCATGAGATAGAAACAGCTAAGAAAAAAATTGTTGAATATACTGAAAGCTCAGAAGCTTTAAAAGAAGAAATAAAAGCATTAAATGAAAGCTATATAAGAGAAAAAGAAACTCTAAAAACTTATCAGAATGAAATATATGATTACCAAAATAAAATCAATGAATCAAATAAGCAGATAACCGACATACTTGATGAAGAAATGAAGATGAACGTTAAAATCGAAAGAGAAAGTTCAAAAATAGAAGATATTTCTGCAAAACTGTGGGAAGACTATGAAATAAACTA
>DNNJ01000386.1:29691-31484 GCA_003487955.1 Clostridiales bacterium
ATGAAATAAACTATGCAATGGCATTAAAATTCAAGGATGAAAGCATAAGTCAGACCAAACTTTACAGCGAAGTAAACTCATGCAAAAAAGCAATAAAAGAATTAGGAAATATTAACTTAGACTCAATAGAAGAATACAAGGAAGTTAAGGAAAGATATGATTTTTTAACAAAACAACAGAAGGACCTGACGGATGCCATTGAACAGCTGAATGAAGTAATAAAAGAGCTTGAAATTCAAATGAAAGAAAAGTTTGTTGAGGAATTTTACAATATAAGTGCAAAATTTTCCGAAGTATTCAAAAAGCTTTTCAATGGAGGCAGCGGAGAAATATATTTGGAAAATGAGGAAGATGCTTTAAACAGCGACATAGAAATCACGGTTCAGCCACCTGGGAAAAAATTAAGCAAGATATCATTGTTGTCCGGCGGAGAAAAGGCGCTCACTGCAATTGCTCTATTATTTTCAATATTAAAAACCAAGCCCACGCCATTTTGCGTATTGGATGAAATTGAATCATCACTTGACGATTTGAATATTTCAAGGTTTTCGCAATATTTAAAGGAATTTTCAAAGGAAACACAATTTATTGTAATAACTCACAGAAAAGGAACTATGGAGTATGCTGACACTTTATACGGGGCAACAATGGAAGAAAAGGGAGTTACAAAATTAGTGTCACTAAAACTCTCAGATGCTGAGATGCCCTAACCCCATTTTCCGCGTGATGCCCTGCACAACCAAACAGATGGTAATAACGGAGGTAATAATGAACAATGATAAAAAAGGCTTTTTTGCCAAATTAAAAGAAGGACTTACCAAGACTAAGAAAAACCTTACAGAGCAAATAGAAGGCGTTATTTTTCAACACAAAAAAATAGATGATGATTTTCTTGACGAATTAGAAGAAATACTTATTACTTCCGACATGGGTGTTGAAACAACGATGGACATTATTGAATATATCAAAGAAGAAGTTAAAAAGAGAAAATTAGAAGATACATTGGAAATAAAAAATGTAATCAAAGAGTACCTGATAAATGTACTTAAGGAAAATGAAGTACCTGATGTGACTGACAAACAAAGGGTAATATTAATAGTTGGAGTAAATGGAGTTGGCAAAACAACCTCCATAGGTAAAATTGCCTACAGATTAAAACTATCCGGTAATAAGGTTATCGTTGCTGCCGCCGATACATTTAGAGCTGCAGCAGTGGAGCAGCTTAAAGAGTGGTGCCAAAGAGCAGGGGTTGACATAATTGCATCAGATCAAGGCTCAGACCCCGGGGCAGTTGTTTTCGATGCCATACAGGCAGCCAAAGCAAGAAAATCGGATATACTGATATGTGATACGGCAGGAAGACTTCACAACAAGAAAAACCTCATGAATGAGCTCAGCAAGATTTTCAAAATTCTTGATAGAGAATTCAGCGAAGCGCATATAGATGTGTATCTTGTCATCGATGCTACAACCGGACAAAACGGTATAGTTCAAGCTAAGCTCTTTAAAGAAGCATGCAATATTAACGGTTTAATTTTAACTAAATTGGATGGAACTGCAAAGGGAGGCATAGCATTCCCCATTGTAAATGAACTAAAAATTCCAATCAAATATATTGGTGTGGGTGAGCTAATAGACGACCTGCAAGACTTTAACGCACAAGATTTCGTAAATGCAATTTTTGAGTAGAGGTACACATCTTATCGAAAAGAATAATAAAAATAAACGCTCACGGTTTCGGACACGAATAATTCTAAGAGCTCATTCCGACTAAAAACCCTACAGCTTGCAAA
>DNNJ01000386.1:31701-35492 GCA_003487955.1 Clostridiales bacterium
CGCTCAAACAGTGCAAGCTGCTTTACGGATTTTTAGTCTTCATTCGCTAAGAATTATAATCGTGTCCTGCAAATGTTCGCTTGTTATTTTTATTATTTTTCTTAGTTAATCGTGAATAATAGGTGAATAATAGTCCCCATATCTTTGAAAAATAATAGTCCCCATATCTTTGAAAAAACTATTGACAAACATATAAGAATGATGTAGAATTCACTGTCAAGCAAAATACTTTACAGAGGTGGATATGTCAGAGAAAAATTTTATATATAGCATCCTGTATGATTATTATGGAAATCTGCTTAAAGAAAATCAAGCAGCAATAATTGAAATGTATTATAACTTAGATTACAGCTTGTCGGAAATTGCCGATGAATTAAACATCAGCAGGCAGGGAGTACATGATGCATTAAAAAGAACTGAAAAAAACCTTGCAGAGTATGAAGAGAAAATAAAGCTGTATAATAAATATGTAAAATTCAGCGAAGCAGCAGAAAATATCATGCAATTGTCATCAAAGATTGATGATAATAAATATAAAGATATTATTGAAAAAATAAAACTTGAAGCCGCAAAAATAATTAATGAGGGTTAGCAATGTTTGAAAATTTATCCGATAAACTACAAAATGCATTAAAAAAGCTAAGAGGCAAGGGAAAGCTAACTGAAAAAGATATAGACTTGGCAATGAAAGAAATCAAAATGTCTCTTCTTGAAGCAGATGTTAACTTTAAGGTTGTTAAAGCTTTTATTAACAATGTGAAAGAGAGGTCACTAGGTACTGAGGTGATGGAAAGCTTAACCCCGGGACAGCAGGTTGTAAAAATAGTCCATGAAGAATTAGCAAAAACAATGGGACAGGGTGAAAGCAAGCTGAAATTTAATTCAAATAACATAACATATTTTATGATGTGCGGACTACAAGGTGCAGGTAAAACAACTGCCACCGGAAAGCTTGCAAGAAAACTTAAAAAAGACGGCAGAAGACCTTTGTTGGCAGGCTGCGACGTTTACAGACCGGCTGCAATTAAGCAGCTGCAGGTAGTGGCAGAGAGCGTAGGCGTTCCGGTTTTCGAAATGGGAGACAAAATATCTCCTGTAAAAATTGCCAAGGAAGCTATGAGCCATGCCATGAAACACGGTAATGATGTGGTAATCATAGATACTGCAGGAAGACTTCACATTGATGATGAGTTGATGGATGAATTGGTTGAAATTAAAGAGACTGTGAAGCCTGATGAAATACTTTTGTTATTGGATGCAATGACAGGACAGGATGCAGTAAAGGTTGCAGAAACATTCAATTCATACTTGGATATTACGGGAGTAATACTCACAAAGGTTGATGGTGATGCAAGAGGAGGAGCAGCCCTTTCCATAAGAAATGTGGTTGATAAACCTATAAAATTTTTGTCCGTAGGGGAGAAAATGGATCAGCTTGAAACATTTCATCCCGACAGAATGGCATCAAGGATACTTGGAATGGGTGATGTTCTTTCAATTATTGAAAAAGCCCAGGATGCATTTGACGAAAAGCAAGCAATTGAGCTTCAAAAGAAGTTAAAAACTCAAGACTTTAATTTAGAAGATTTCTTATCGCAGCTTCAGCAGATGAAAAACATGGGACCTTTGGATGAACTCTTAGAAATGGTTCCCGGACTTGGAGGCAACAAAAAATTAAAGGGACTTAAAGTTGATGAAAAAGAATTAGTATATACAGAAGCAATCATTCAATCCATGACTAAGAAGGAAAGAATGAATCCTTCAGTCATCAACGGAAGCAGAAGAAAAAGAATTGCTGCGGGAAGCGGAACATCTGTTCAAAGGGTGAATTCATTGTTAAAGCAATATGAAGAAATGAAAAAAATGATGAAGAAATTTACATCAATGGGAGCGGGTAAGAAGAAAGGCGGCTTCGGTGGCTTGAGCGGTTTAAAACTACCGTTTTAAAGATGTTAGAAATAGGAATATTCCTTTTTCATATATATAATTCGGGGACATTTCTCTATACTCCTTAGAGAAGCTTAAGTAGAGGTGTGTCCCACAAATTCGGGGACATTCCTCAGACCCTCAGAGACTAACTCTTAAGAAAGAGGTGTGTCCCCACACATTGATACCAAGGAGGTGACAGTATGTCAGTAAAAATCAGATTAAAAAGAATGGGTTCCAAAAAGAAACCCTTTTACAGAATAGTAGTAGCAGATTCACGCTCACCAAGAGACGGTCGTTTCATTGAAGAAATCGGATACTACAATCCTGTATCAGAGCCAAAGGTTGTAAAAATAAACGATGAAAGTGCAATTAAATGGCTGAATGAAGGTGCAAAACCAACAGATACAGTAAGTATGCTTTTCAAGAATAACGGCATTTATGAAAAAAGAGATGAAAACAAATAAGAGGTGATATTATGGGTGAATTAGTAGAATATATAGCAAAATCACTTGTTGACAATCCTGATATGGTTGAAGTCAATGAAGTTGAAGGTAGTCAATCACTGATAATTGAATTAAAAGTAGCTCCTGATGACATGGGTAAGGTAATCGGAAAACAAGGCAGAATAGCAAAAGCAATAAGAACTGTTGTTAAAGCAGCTGCCACAAAGGATAACAAAAGAGTTATAGTTGAAATAATACAATAACCTTTCTGAGGTAGGAATGAAGGAATATATTAAAGTTGGCAAAATAGTAAATACACACGGGGTCAAAGGCTATGTAAAATGCATGCCAATGACAGATGATACGGAAAGATTCGAAGAGCTTAAATATGTTTACACAGAAAAGGATAATTTAAAGCGCTTAATTGAAGATGTATGGTATCAAAAAGGAATGGTTTATCTTAAGTTGAAAGATATTGATGATATGAAAACAGCGGAATCATTCAAAGAAACACACATTTCAATACTTGAAGACCAGTTAAGAAAACTTCCCGAAGATTCATATTATTTATTTGATTTGGAAGGAATGGATGTGTATTCAAGTGATGGTGAGCATATTGGGAAAATTTCTGAAATCTATCAAACCGGAGCCAACGATGTATATGAAGTAAAAAATAACAGAAGCTCATACTTGATACCTGCAATAAAGGATGTTGTAAAATCAGTCAATATACAGGATAAAAAAATGATAATTAATATTATCGAAGGGTTATTGGAATGAAATTTGAGATAATAACTTTATTTCCGGAGTTAATTGACATCTATGCAAAAAACGGAATTATTGGCAGAGCTGTAGAAAACAAATTGTTTGAAGTGGAATATATAAACCTGAGAGATTATTCCGAAGACAAACATAAAAAGGTAGATGATTATCCTTATGGCGGAGGTCCCGGCATGCTTTTAAGACCGGAACCTATGTTTAAAGCTTTGGATAATATTAAAAAGCATAATTCATATATCATTTATTTATCACCAAAAGGCAGTTTATTTAATCAAAATAAAGCTAAAGAGCTATCGGTCAAGGAGCATATAATATTTATTCCGGGACATTATGAAGGCATAGATCAAAGAATTATCGACAAATATGTTGATGAGGAAATATCTGTGGGCGATTATGTTTTAACCAGCGGTGAGCTGCCTGCATTATTGATTATTGATGCGGTAGGAAGACTGCTTAAGGGAGTATTAGGCTCGGATGAATCTTCCAAGGAGGAATCACACAGCGAAAATTTGCTTGAGTATCCCCAATACACAAGACCGGAGAGCTACAAGGGCTTAGATGTGCCGGAAATATTATTATCCGGACATCACAAGAATATTGAAGAATGGCGGCTTTTTAAAG
Source organism: Clostridiales bacterium (assembly GCA_003487955.1). Taxonomy (GTDB): domain Bacteria; phylum Bacillota; class Clostridia; order Tissierellales; family Sedimentibacteraceae; genus Sedimentibacter. The sequence continues at coordinate 35,475 of DNNJ01000386.1, forward strand.
CTATAGAAATAACTTTAA
>DNNJ01000386.1:35796-43582 GCA_003487955.1 Clostridiales bacterium
TTAGAGTATACGGCGGTCCTCTGTACCGGTAACAAGAACGCTTAGACGAAGGGAGGTATACAATAATGGACTTAATAAAATCTATAGAAAATGAACAAATTAAAAGTGTAACACCTTTTAATGTTGGAGATACTATAAAGGTACATGTAAAAATCAAAGAAGGAAACAGAGAAAGAATTCAGGTATTCGAAGGTATCGTAATTAAAAGACAAGGTGAGAGCAACAGAGCAACTTTTACGGTAAGAAAGATTTCCTACGGAGTTGGAGTTGAAAGAACATTCCCTGTTCATTCACCAAAGATTGAAAAAATTGAAGTAGTAAGAAGAGGAAAAGTAAGACGTGCTCGTTTGTTCTACTTGAGAGAAAGAACAGGTAAAGCAACTAAAGTTAAAGAACTTAGAAAGTATTAATTTGATTGAGGACGTAAGTCCTCAATTGTTTTGTATGACCTAACTTTTGATGCAATACTCTGTGTAGAGAGGTATATATGAATATAAACTGGTATCCGGGACATATGAAAAAAACAAAGGAACTATTACAGGAAAATATTAAATTAGTGAATTTAATTATTGAAGTAGTAGATGCAAGAATTCCAAACAGCAGCAAAAATCCGGACTTTGACAAATTGTTCAGAGATAAAAAAAGACTGATAGTATTAAACAAATACGATTTATCAGACCCCAATATGAATAAACTATGGGAAGAGCACTATAAAAGTAAGGGCTGGTCAGTTGTGCTTTATAATTCCACAAATAATAAGGAGCTTGGCAAACTAAACAATGCAATTGCAGAAGCTACAAAGGAAATTGTTGAAAGATACAAAAAAAGAGGCTTCTTGAATAAAACAATAAAGGCAATGATTGTTGGAATACCAAATGTAGGCAAATCAACACTTATAAATTCCTTAGCAAAAAAGAAAAGCACAAAAACCGGAAACATGCCTGGTGTTACAAAGGGTAAGCAATGGATACATTTGGCAGGAAATATAGACTTGCTGGATACTCCGGGCATATTGTGGCCTAAATTTGATGATGAAGAATGTGCTTTAAACCTCGCATTTACCGGTGCAATTAAAGATGATGTGTTGGTAATGGAGGAAATAGCACTGAAATTTGTAGAAAGAATGCAGCAAATGGGAAAAGAAAATGTCATCCTTGAAAAATACAATATAGAAGCGGGGGAAAAACCATTAGATATTTTAGACAATATAGCTTATAAAAAAGGCTTTTTAATTAATAAAACTGAGATAGACTACCTGAGAGTAGCAAACCTTTTATTCAACGACTTTAGGGCCGGCAAATTAGGAAACATAACTCTTGAGATGCCCGAATGAGATGATTCATAACAAGTTACGGCGTCATTCTGAGGGATTAAGCCCGTACATGTAAATTCTGAGGACGTAGCTCAAAAAATACAATAAATTTATTACATATGGAGTAAAATTATGCTTAAAATCGAGCAACAGCTTTGGGACAAGGGATATAATTACATAGCATGCATTGATGAAGTGGGGAGAGGCTGTTTAGCAGGCAGTGTTGTGACCTGCGCAATTATTATGCCCAAAGGTTTATTAATAGATGGCGTTAATGATTCAAAGAAGCTTACAGCAAAAAAGAGAGAAAAATTGTATGATATTATAATAGATTCTGCATTGGCATACGGAATAGGAGAATTAGATTGTGTTAAGGTTGATGAATACAATGTTAAAAATGCAACAAGGCTCGCCATGGTACAAGCTATTGAAAACATAAAAGACAAAGAAGGAAACAAAATTATTCCGGATTATGTTCTTGTTGATGCCGAGAAATTAGACATTACCATTCCACAGGCCAATATAATTCACGGAGATGCAAATTGCCACGGAATTGCAGCAGCATCCATAATAGCCAAAGTAACCCGTGACCGCCAAATGGACATATTACATAAATTATATCCTGAGTATAAATTCAATAAAAATAAAGGCTATGGTACAAAAGAACATATTGAAGCCTTACTTGAATACGGACCTATAGAAATACATAGAAAATCATTTATAAAAAAAATCCTTGATAAAAACGAACAACTTACAATTGTTGACGGTTCTTTCTAAATAAATATAAAATTAAAATAAGATTTGTACTTTATAGTAAAAAACATAATAATAGTTAGGGCATTATTTGAGGCAACTCAAGTGATGCCTTTTTGTAATTCAATAATAAAATATCGTAAAACGATAAAAAATTATTGACATGCAAAAAATACCTGCTATAATTAAAGTACAAAAATAAATCTATGGAGGATTTTATGTATCAAAAGAGCATTGTTCATTATATGACTAAAATTTGTATTGATATTTTGTTTATAGTAGGAATTCTTTGCTGTATTTTGGTTCCTTTTTCATCATCCTGGCTATTTCGTTATTTTGGCATAGTAGAAGCACAGGCTTTATTTATTAAAATAATCTTATTGGCTTCAGGCATGACCTGTGTTTATATTTTGTGGCAGCTTAAAGTCATATTTAAAACTTTAATGGACGGCAATCCGTTTATTCATGCCAATGTATCATCATTAAGAAAAATTGCTGTTGCTTGTTTGGTTATTGCATTTATTTATTTTCTAAAAATGATTGTTATGCCTACAATTTCAACAATTGTCATAATAATTATATTTATTGTTGCATGTTTGTTATGTTTAACACTGAAGGATTTATTTAAGCAATCAATTTATTATAAAGATGAAAATGACTTAACGGTGTAGGAGGGATAATATGGCGATAATTATACAGCTTGATGTTATGATGGCTAAAAGAAAAATAGGTCTTATGGAATTAGCTGAAAAAATAAATATTACTCCTGCCAATCTTTCAATACTTAAAAACAACAAGGCTAAAGCAATACGGCTTTCAACCTTGGATGAAATATGTAAGGCACTTAATTGTCAGCCGGGAGATATTATTGAATATGTGGAGGATGGGGATGGACAACAAAATTAAATCAAAATTATCTTTTTATGGAATTATTTCTGCAATAGCCTTTATATATTTGATACTTACTAATAATCCCAGTGTTAGTTTTCCTATATTTTTTGTAATTCAATTTGCAGTTTTGTTTTTTATTGCTAAAAATAATGAGGATGTAATAAATGTAAAAGGTTTGTTATTAATGATTCCAATATTTATAATATCTTTAAAAAACTTCATTAGTGCTAATGACATGTTTATTCCCATTAATTTGATAGCAATAACATTTTTATACAGTGTTATGTTTTTGTTGCTTGGTAATGAATTGAATTTATTAAAATTAAATATATCAGGCATATTTAAAACTATTGTGAACATTTTTGAACCTTTTATTAATTTCATAGTTCCATTTAAGTGGATAACTGAAAGAACAAAAAATACAGAAAAGAATATTCTTGTAAAAAGAATAATTTTAGGTGTTGCCATATCAATACCTTCGGTAGTATTTCTTGTAATGATGCTGTCACAAGCAGATTTGGTTTTTTACAATAATTTTATTATATTTAATGATTGGATTAAAAGGCTCTTTGATTTCATAAATATTTTTAAAATAATAATTGGAGCTTTTGCCGGATTGTATTTGTTTGGTCATTTGTATTCTGTTTTTATAAAAGAAGATAATGGCATGAAAATGATTATTAATAAAACTAATGATGCAAATAAGATAAAAGGAGATGTAATTGTTTTTAATATATTACTAATGTCAATATTGACAGTATATTCGATTTTCATTGTAATACAGTTTAAGTATTTATTTTCCGGAGGAACTCTTCCAAACGGTCTTAATTATTCTGAATATGCAAGACGAGGTTTTTTTGAATTAGTGTTCTTAAGCGTTTTAAACATTGCTTTAATTTTATTGACTACATACCTGCTAAAGGACAAAATATACGAAGACAAAAATAAGTGGGCTTTATTTACTAAGCTTATGCTCGTTTATCTTTGTGTGATAACAGGGATATTGCTCATATCTTCTTATTACAGAATGTCTCTTTACGACAGTGCATACGGCTTTACAAGATTAAGAGTGCTTGTTTATATATTCTTAATATTTGAAGCGATTGGTTTAATAGTAACTCTAATTTATATTGTAAGACATAACTTTAATATATTAATCGTATACGCTGCCATTGGTCTTGCATTCTATTTGACATTAAACCTTGTGAAAACCGATGAGATAATTGCAAAAAGAAATATTGACATGTATTTAAGCGGCCGGGCGGAAGAAGTTGATATTGATTACTTGTTCTCTTTGTCACCGGATGCATTGCCGCAGATAATGCGTCTTACTGACAGCAATGTTCAGTATGTGACAAGAATTAAAACAATTAATCACCTGAAAGAAATGAGCGTGTATTATGCTCAGATGGAAAATAACTGGCAAAGCTACAACCTATCAATAGAAAGAAACAAGAGTTTATTGGAAGAAAGAAACCCGGCGCATTGGGAGCAAAATAATGGAAAAAATTAAGCTAAATCTATCAAAAATATTATTATTTTTAGGAATTGGAATTTCTTTTAGTCCAATAATTTTGTATTGGTTTATACACGGTTATTATGAAAGATACATGTGGATAATCAACGGACATTTCCCGTTTAGCAGTTTTGGAGGAGGACCATTTCAGATGTTAATGTATGTTTCATTATTCATAACCGGAGTAGTACTGATAATTATTTCATTGATTATTAAAAGGAAGTATTAGAGAGGAGAGCAATGATTATTTTTCTTAATTTAGGCAGTTTAATATTTGGCTTAATTGCTTGGGTATTACCTGTTATTAATATTTTTAAGTATAAAAAATGTGAGAAGTGGTTTGTAACTTCGATTATCAGCATTAGTTTTTGTGCTGTATCTATATTCTTTCAGCTTTACTATCAAAATTATTTAGTAAAAATTGATGATTTGCCTGCCTTAATGGATACAATAAACGCTTCTTTTTTTTTGTCAGCAGTTCTTCTTTTTGTAACAATTATATTAAATGCAATTAATTTAACTATATTTCTACTGAAAGACTGAAATATAATAACATTTACTTTTATTTAAAAATATGTTAATATAATGTCAATATCAAAAAACTATAGATTATTGGAGGATAATATGATATCACAAGAAATGATTAAATTAGGTACACAAAGATCTGTTATCAGAGAATTATTTGCATATGGTTTGCAGAGAGCAGAAGTTGTCGGAGCAGAAAACGTTTTGGATTTCAGCCTTGGGAACCCAAGTGTACCGGCTCCGAAGGAAGTGCAAGAAGCCATCATTGACATTGTGAAGAATAACGACCCAATGGTTTATCACGGATACAGCACATCGCAGGGACATGCCGGCTGCAGAAAAGCAATTGCTGCAAATTTAAACAAGAGATCCGACACAGCCTATTCACTGAATGATTTATTTATCACTTGCGGAGCTGCAGCTTCATTATGCATTACTTTCAGAGCTTTAACAGCATCCGCTGAGGATGAAATAATAGTATTGGCTCCTTATTTTCCTGAATATAAAGTGTTTATTGAGGGACAGGGAGCAAAGATGAAATTGGTTCCGGCCCGAAATGATATGAAATTAAATTTAGGAGGAATTAAAGAGGCTGTTAATAAAAATACTAAAGCCCTTCTTATAAATTCACCCAACAATCCTTCCGGAGTAGTGTATTCAAAGGAAGAAATAAAGGAATTGGCAGATTATTTAAAGAAAATGCAGCAAGAGCTGGGGCAGACAATCTATTTGATTTCTGACGAGCCCTATAGAGAATTGGTGTATAATGATGAGCCTGTACCGTTTATTCCAAATTATTATGACAATACAATTATTTGCTACTCATGGTCAAAATCATTATCATTGCCGGGTGAGCGTATAGGTTATGTCTTGGTAAATGACAAATGCGACGACAACCAAACAGTAATGGCTGCTGTAGGAGGAGCTGCAAGGTCCCTTGGCTATGTATGTGCTCCTACGCTTTTCCAGCTTGTTATTGAAAAATGTATTGATGTTAAACCAAATTTGGAAGTGTACAAGAAAAACAGAGACATTCTTTATGACGCATTGACAGAAATGGGCTATAATGTTGCCAAGCCGGATGGTGCATTTTATTTATTCATAGAGGCTCCGAATGGGGATTCCAAACAATTTTCTGAAAAAGCAAAAGAACATGATGTCTTGGTAGTACCTGGAACGGGCTTTGGAACCGGCACACATATAAGACTTTCTTATTGCGTGGATACTGAAAAATGTGAAAAGGCATTGCCGGTATTTGAAAAGTTAATTAAAGAACTTAAATAGACATAAATATATATAAATAACCAAATGAAGAATGGCGCATTGTGCCATTCTTCATTTCTGCAAATCATACTTTTCTTCCATCAATGAAATAATCCTTTCAATATCTGCATTACCTGTATATCTAATTTGAATAACCTTCTTATCAAAGCTTGCAAAGATTAACTTTGTTTCTTCACCCTTATCTACATACATCCGGTCAAAAATAATAAACTTTTTTTCTTCTCCATAATCTACATAAAGCTGGTCAAACTTGCTGTCTTCTATTTTAACAAGCTCATCATCGTACTTATACTCACGATAATAAAAATTAATCAAGTCATTTAAAAGTCCTTCAGCCATACCTTTAAAGGCTAATTCATAGTAGTTTATATGTATGCTTGTTGATGTATAGGCGCCGCTGAGCTCATCCTGCATTTCACCCTCCACATAGCCACTTTCGCTGATGCTTAATTGCTTAGGAGATAATAAACTCCAATCATAACGCACGTTATGCCAATAATCATAAACAGGACCGGTTTCAATATCATTTATACTTATAATTGGCATATCCTCAACGGTCATATATTTATACAGTCCTCTTTGTGCTGATGTATAATATGGAGTAAATAATAATGTTATAATCATTGCAATTAAATAAACATATAAAATGGATGAAAATATATAACCAAGTTTCCAGTTTTCATTATGTCTTATAGGTATGCCCATAAGCAAAGAATTTTTTATATTCTTAATTGCAAAATACCCTCTTATTGATTTATATAACACATACATATATGGAATTACTACCATTATATAGGTAAAAGATCTTCGTGTGATTAAAAATAAATAGGGTTCATCTTGCAAAAAAAATTGATTGAATATTTGAGATGAAAATGATAAAAATAAAATGGTAATTAATATCATATTTTTTTTAAGCTGTTTGTTGAGCATTTTAAAAGTAAAGCTCTGTTCCATAGGGTCAGTATGAAGCTCCGGTGCATTTAATTCTTCCGGTGAAGAAAAAATATAGAATATTTGATTGCTTGCAGCCAATTCCCAGCCGTATTCCTTATATAGGTCAAGCTGCTCCTGTGTAGGGCTTTCTTCTAATATTTCAATTCTATATTTAGTTTTTTTTGGCTCCCCTTTTTCAAATGTAACTAAAAAGTTACCTACACTTTGCAAATGGAGACCTTTTAAAGCCATATCAGAATACCAGCTTTCATTTTTGCCGTATTCCCACAATTGACCAAGCTTAAACCTTCTGACTAATTTACTCATCTCGTGCCTCCTTAACAATTTTGCCGTCATCAACCATACTGATTAATCTTTCATATTCCATTTTTAAGGCAGTTCTTCCTCCTTCAGTAATAGAATATGTTTTTCTTCTGCCGTCATCATTAATAACAATTATTAATCCATCCTTTTGAAGCCTCGTAAGAACACCATACAAGGTTCCCGGCCCCATTTTTATTCTTCCCTTTGATACTTCTTCAATTTCTGTCATAAGCTGATAACCATGGTTA
>DNNJ01000386.1:43846-44161 GCA_003487955.1 Clostridiales bacterium
ATCACTCCTTAATCGCGCCTATTATGCAACACGATATATCGCATAACATAATAGTAGCATTGACTTGGATATATGTCAATAAAATATTCTTTGATTTACATTTTTATATTCTTATAGTAATATTGGAGTTACATAATATAACCGTACAGATGGCAGGAGAAAAAATGGAAATTATAAAAGTAAAAGGCAACACATATTGTATCGATACGGGTATGACTTACTTACCTTTTTATAAATTGAATAATAAAGACATAATACTGATGGATTCTGGATATCAAAAGGAATGTGAAGGAATAGAAGAAGCTTTGGAAAAAG
>DNNJ01000386.1:44412-44951 GCA_003487955.1 Clostridiales bacterium
AATAGAAGAAGCTTTGGAAAAAGATAATTTAAGAATAAAAACAATAATATGCAGTCATGCTCATCCTGATCATATAGGGAACAATGCATACTTTAAGGGAAAATACAATTGCAAGATAGCTATGACAAGAGATGAAGCATACATTTGTGCCTCTTTTGCAAACTTTAAATCCTTTTATGATCAACCCATGTCTTTATTAAAAAGCTATTATAAAAATTTAATACATGAAACTGATATTATCATTAATGAAAAACAGGACAATATTATACTTGATGATATTGTTTTTAAATTGTTTCATACATTTGGGCACAGTCCTGACCAAATATGTATTACAACTCCTGATGATGTTTGTTATTTGGCAGATTCTTTGATTACTCATGAAACTATGGCAGGCACAAAAATTCCTTACGCATTTGTGTTAAAAGATGATTTGAAAAGTAAAAAATCATTAAATCAACTTTACAGCAGCAAATATATAATTACACACAAAGGAATATCAAACGATATTGAAGCATTGATAGAGGATAATATAGAATATT
>DNNJ01000386.1:45163-45411 GCA_003487955.1 Clostridiales bacterium
TATAGAATATTACGGCGGTATGGCACAAAGCGTATATGAAGAAATATCAAAGCCCATGACTTTTGAAGATATTTTGAAATGTATTATCAGAAAGTTTAATATGGAAGTAAAAAGCGTTTATAAGTATAAGATGGCAGAAAGAATGTTAAGATCCTATGTGGAATATTTATATGATACAGGAAAAGTAGATACAATTATAGACAATTGTTTTATTAAATATGTGAGAAAATAAAATGCACGGAACCGTT
>DNNJ01000386.1:45689-60811 GCA_003487955.1 Clostridiales bacterium
GCGGAAGTTGCGCAGCAACTTTTTTATAGATTATTATAATTTTCTTATCCCTAAATAAAAGAATGTGGCTGTTAACAAAAATGACAGGAAATCAGCAAAAGGTGCTGCGTAAAGAATTCCTTCCACCCCCCAAATTTTTGGAAATATTATAATTGCAGGTGTTAGCAAAATCAACTGTCTTGTTAGTGTTAATAACATTGCTGATTTTGGACGGCCTATTGCTTGAAAAAAGTTTGAACCTACAATCTGAAAGCCTACAACCGGGAAACATAAAAACCATGCAAATATAGCTGTACCTCCAAATTTTATTAATTCCGGGTCTCTGTTAAACAATGATATCAATTGTACAGGAAACAATCTTGTAATTATAAAACCAAATGTAACGATTATTGTTGCAACCTTTATGGCTAATTTTGCAGCATCCTTGACTCTATCAAAATTTTTAGCACCGAAATTAAAGCTGATAATTGGCTGGACGCCTTGGTTCAAGCCTATAATCGGCATAATAAGCAGCGTTTGTATACTGTTAATAACTCCCATGCCGGAAACAGCAATGTCCCCGCCGTAAAAAACCAAATTTTTGTTTAGTACTGCATTTAAAGCGCTTGTTGCCAATTGAAGAGAAAACCCTGGCAGACCTAAGGTGGCAATTTTGACTGCTAAATTTAATTTAATCTTTAAATATTTGAACTTTAATTTATTTCTGCTTTGTTTTCCTATAAAATATGAAGTAACCCATAAGAATGAAAAAAACTGCGAAATAATAGTTGCTAAAGCAGCACCTGCCATTCCCATTTTAAAACCATAAATAAATATAGGATCTAAAATAATATTTGTTCCTGCCCCTAAAAACATAGTGTACATGGCCAATTTCGGGTTTCCGTCAGCACGTATAAAGTGATTCATTCCAATACTGACTATATTAAAGAGTGCTCCTAATGTAATTATTCTCATATATTCCATTGCATAGGGAAGGATTGCTTCACTGGCTCCAAATAAAATCAGTATAGTTTGCAGGTTTATACGCACTGATATCGCAAAGAAAACTCCCGCTAAAATAAGCAATGAGAAAGTATTGCCTAAAAAATTTTCAGCTTCCGGATATTTTTTTCTCCCTAAATTTATAGAAAAATTTGTGGCACCTCCAACTCCAAATAAAACCCCTAATGCCAAAAATATTATCATAATGGGAAATCCCACTGTAATTCCTGCAATTCCGTCAGTGCCCATATCAGGACTGTTCCCGATATATATTCTGTCAACAACATTGTATAATGCATTAACCATCATACCCACAATAGCAGGTACTGAAAACTTAAATAAAAGCTTTGATATTTTTTCTGAACCCAATGGGTTTATGTAGTCCAATTCTGCCTCCGCTCATGTTAATAATAGATATTATACTATTAAAATAAGAAGATTTGAAGTATTTTTTTAAAACATATTTTATTCGAAACAATATAATGAAAAACTAACATTGATGAAGTATTAAAGGCATATAAAATAAAAGAAGAAGAACATATTAAGACTCCATCGAAAATATGTTGATGGAAGAATAGAGTATAAGATAGTATCTTACAATATTAATCATAAATAAAACAATTGAAAATACACTTAATATGTGTTATTCTTCGATTAAGTTGTATTTCCGGGAAAGGTAACGGGGACGGACCTTGAAGTATACAAATGAGGCCCCCTGAATTACAGAATTCCGGTAAATTTATGGAGGGTATATGAAAAGAAGTGACGGATATTTACTGAAAGACTTGAAACCTTTTATGAAAATAATACCTTATGTCATGGAAAAGAGAAGCGATTCACAAAATTTTTCGAAGCAGGTATTTCCGGCTGAAAGCATTGATAAATATATTTTAGAGAAAAAACAATATGGTTATAATTTTAGTTATATGCATGTTTTCATAGCTGCTTATGTAAGACTTATTGCAGAAAGACCACAGCTTAACCGTTTTGTGATGAACAATCAGATTTATCAGAGAGATAAGATTTATGTATCAATGGCTGTTAAACGTTCACTTAGAGACGAAGGAGAAGAAACAACCGTAAAGTTTGAATTTACCGGCAAAGAAAATATTTTTGAAATTGCAGAAATTATAGATAAGAACATAGATAAAGCAATATCCTACAATGAAGTTACAGATACTGATAAGCTTGCTGAAAGAGTAATGTCTATGCCGGGATTTGTGAAGAAAGTATTGGTTAGAATTTTAAAAGCAATGGATATGTATAACTTACTTCCTAAAAGCGTTATTGATGCAAGCCCGTTTCATACCACAATGTTTTTCACTTACTTAAAGTCAATTGATACTCAGTACATCTATCACCATCTTTATGATTTTGGAACTACGGGCTTATTTGCTGCTCTCGGAAAAACAGTAAAATTGCCGATAGTTGAAAATGAACAAGTAGTGATAAAAAAATGCTGCGAAATAGGTTATACAATGGATGAAAGAATATGTGACGGTGTTTATTATGCCAGGTCATTTAAGCTTTTGGAGAAATATTTCTATAATCCTAATTTGCTGGAATCAGAACTTGTTCAAAAAGTCTCGAAGTTCAAGAAAATAGAAAGTACAATTGCTCAATAACATCTAGACAATTGAAGAAATAGTATGCCCATTAGTACAGGGTAGAACAACAAAATAGGAGTAAAAAATATGAAATATACAATTGACAGCTCAGTGTTCAAATTAAATCCGGATATAAAATTTGGAATACTTGTCGGTAATAATATTAAAAACACTGTGACAACGCCTGAAGATGAAGAAAGACTGAGAATTGCAGAAGCTATAATGAGAGAAAAAATGAATCCTGATGAAATAAGGGAGCTGAGTAATGTGAAGTTGTACAGGGAAGTTGTGAAAAGCTCAGGTATTAATCCAAACAAATATCTTCCTTCTGTGGAAGCAATGTTTAAAAGAATAGTAAAAGGCGGACAGCTGCCGGTTATAAATGCATTGGTTGATTTATGTAATGCAGTATCCATAGAAAAAGGAATATCTTTAGGAGGGCATGATTTAAAAGATATACATGAGGATTTAGAGGTGCGCTACAGCAGAAAAGGAGATGTTTTTCTGCCTTTCGGGTCAGAAGATTATGAGGATGTGGAGGAAAACGAGCTGATATTCACAAGCGGCAATATAGTCCAGACATATAAATGGCTTTGGAGACAAAGCGAATTAGGAAAGCTGACTCTTGACAGCACTGACGTATTTTTTCAGCTTGTAGGGTTTAAATATGAGGAAGGCTCATCCCTTTATGAAGCTATGAGCGATATAGAAATCTTAGTAACAAACAGATTCCATGGTACATGCAGAAAATATCTTGTCGATATAAACAATCAATCCATTGAATTTTAAAGTATACTATAGGCAGCCTCATTTTCTGCAAAGGAGTATTTATGAATAAAAAATCTAACTATGGATATGTTGTAGCAGTTATGTGTTTTGTTATTGCATTTTTTTATATAGGACATGCCAATAATACAGGCAGTCTATATGTAGTGCCGGTAACAGAGTATTATGGTTTTGCCCGGGCAGAATTCTCATTGAGCTTTAGTATTATATCAATAGTTGGCATAATAGCCAATCTTGTTTTTATTAAACTATATAGGTATTTGGGTATTAAAAAACTAGTTATTTTAGGAGCCTTTTGTTCAGCTTCAGCTTTTTTTATTTATTATAAATCAACTAAACTTTCACAATACTATATGGGAGCATTTTTGTTTGGAATAGGATATGCTTATACAAATATGATTATTTTTTCACTGCTTATAAACAGCTGGTTTACTGAGAAAAGGGGAACAATTTTAGGCTTGATTTCTGCAGGAAGCGGATTCGGAGGAACTGTTATGAGTCCCGCAGTGGGTTATATTATATCGGTTTACGGCTTTAAGCGATCTTATCTGCTCGCTTCAATTATTTTGTTTATTTTAATTATTCCTATTGCTTTATTTATCAAAGAAAACCCTGTTGAATTTATTGAAGTGAATAATGAAAAAACCATAAGATTTAAAAGAAAAACAACAAAACAGCTACTAAAAGAACAAAGTGTCATTTTAGGTCTTACTGCAATATTTCTGATGGGTTTTTTAATGGCACCATGGTTAAATGTATTACCGGCTCATTTAATGGACAGAGGATTTGATGCAATATTTGCTTCTAAAATATTAGGGGGAGTTATGTTTATTATGGCATTATCAAAGATTTTTGTTGGCGCTATTCATGACAGAATTGGCATTAAAGCCGCTATTGGTATTTGTTTGATATCATTTGTAATAAGTGCAGTTCTTTTGTTTATTGTCAAAAGTCAATTCATAGCATGGATGTTTGCTGTATTATTTGGTATTTCATTAAGTGCCCTTTCTGTGTTATTGCCATTATTCACTTCAGCTATAGCAGGGGATGAATATTTAAAAGATATAATAGGGATAGCATCTGCCTTGATTGGAGCAGGTATTGCTCTTGGAACTCCTATAATTAACTTTTCATATGATTTAACAGGATCAAACAATATAATTTTAATTATATTTACAATTCTTGGTATCTTTAATATGCTGCTTACTTTTATTGCATTAAAAAAAGCAAAAACAAATACCGGAACTCCAAATTAGTACCTTTTTACAATAATGAAAATTAGTACCATTATTATTTTAATTTTATTGGTAATAATATACATAAATAAGGGGTTGGTATTGGAGGCAGACTTGTGAATAAGGTTATAATAATTGTTTTGATTTTTATGTTAATGATAGTGTCATCATGTTCCAAATATGAAGAAGTTCCTGAGAATGGAGGGCTGAATTATAATGGAAACGACAATATTGACAACATTGATGAAAACAATGACATTGAAAATAATATTAAAAACAATGATGAAAATAATAATATTGAAAACAATGATGGAGTCACCGATGTTGAATACGATAGTGAAAACATTGAGCTAGAAAAACCTGAAGCAGAGGAAGTAATACACGAAAATAATGTCAAGATAATATATCCGAATGGGGATATATATGAAGGTGAAATGAAGAATGGAATGATGGATGGACTTGGTATTTATACATATTCAAACGGTGATGTTTATGAAGGAGAATTTAAGGAAAATAAGCAGAACGGTCATGGAAAACATACATCACCCAATATATATGTATATGAAGGTGAAATGAAAAACGGAATGATGGACGGAGTCGGCACTTATACATATTCCAATGGAGATGTATATGAAGGTGAGTTTAAAGATAATGTTCAGCATGGACACGGCAAGTTTACGGTACCGAATAGATATGTTTATGAAGGTGAATTTAAGGATGATTTTATAAATGGTCATGGAGTAACTATATATGCAAACGGCGATAAATATGAAGGCGAATTTGTTAATGGAATGAAGGATGGTCAAGGAACATATACGTTTGCAAATGGTAATAAGTTTGTTGGGAAATATAAAGATGGAAAAAAAGAAGGCACAGGGGTTTTATACTATATAGATGGTACTTTTGATGAAGGAATGTGGGAAAATGACAGTCTTGTTGATAATAATGAACAAAACAATGAAATAATCCAAGTAATAGAAACGGTAGATTAGGATAAATTTAAAAAAGGCCAGCGGATTTAAAAAAACGCTGGTTTTTAAATGTGCAAGAAACAATAACCACCATCCAATGAATGGAATTCCAAGGTTCTTCTCCGGAATTACCCGGAATTCTATTCTACTATAATTTTGCAATCCTGTTTTTCTAAAACTTCACCTATTAATGCATAGGGTGTGATACTGTTTTTAAGTTCATTAAGCAGAATGTCAGATTTATTTTTTTCCACTGATATCAAAAGTCCTCCTGATGTTTGCGGGTCGGAAATGCAGTCGACTATTTCCTGAGGTATTGTTTCAGAAATCTTAACATGGTTTTTAATATATTCCATATTTCTGTAGGCCCCCGCGGGGATAATACCCATTCTTGCCAAAGACAAGGCCTCTTCAATAATTGGTATGGAATCAGCATGGAATTTTATTGTAACATTGCTTCCTTCAGCCATTTCATAAGCATGACCAAGCAAGCCGAATCCTGTTATATCGGTACAGCTGTTTACACCAACCTTCATCATTGCATCTTTAGAAAACTTATTTAATTCAGACATAGTACGGACAGCTGTTTTGTATCCGTCTTCACTGACTATTCCAGCTTTTATGCCTGTATTCAAAATCCCTAACCCTAAAGGCTTGGTAAGAATTAAAACATCTCCCGGCTTCGCATTGCTGTTTGTTACAACGTCATTAGGATGTATGAAACCTGTTACGGATAACCCGTATTTCGGCTCTTTATCTTCTACCGTATGACCTCCGATGATCAGGGCATTAGCCTCCTTAACCTTATCATGACCGCCTTGAAGAATGCTTTTTATAACATCTTTAGGCAGGTCTAAAGGAAAGCATGTAATATTCAGTGCTAATTTCGGTTCACCGCCCATGGCATAAACATCGCTTAATGAATTTGCAGCTGCTATTTGTCCGTATATATAGGGATCATCAACTACGGGCGTAAAAAAGTCCAACGTCTGCACTAATGCAAGCTCCTCGGTTATCTTATAAACTGAAGCATCATCTGAAGTACTCATTCCAACAAGCAGATTTTCGTCAGAGTCATAGTTTAAATGGCACAAAACTTGTGCCAGGACATCAGGTCCTATTTTAGCTGCTCAGCCGGCACTTTGAGTCATTTGTGTCAGTTTTATATCATTTGATGACATAGTTTTCACTTCCTCGTTAAGATTTAATATTTCCAAGATATTAAGAAATTTTTAAAAGCTTCTACCAAAGGTGACAAGGTTCTATTTTTGTTGTGAACAAAGTAAAAGCTGCGTTTTAAGTCCAACCCGTTTATTCGCAGAGTTTTAATCACCTTCAGCTCAATTTCATTTTTAACTGCTATTTTTGAAATAAAACTTATACCCAAATCAAGTTCAATCATTTTTTTAATCATTTCATTACTGTCAATGTATGAAATAATATTTAAGTCATCTAAACTGATACCTTTGTCTGAAAGCCTTTGTTCAATTAATCTTCTGGTTCCTGAACCCGGTTTTCTAAATATAAATTTCTCAGAAAACAAGGTTTTAATATCTAAAAGCTCATTTTCAGACCATGAGTATTTACTGCTTACAGGTACGCACAAAATCAGTTCATCTTCATAAAAGTCTATGTATTCCAACATTTCTGAATAATATTTTGCACCCACAACCCCATAGTTTAGCTTTCCCTCTAAAATATCATCTATTACACTTTTTGAATTTTTATGTGTTACTGAAAAAGAAACCTTAGGATATTTTTTTAAAAAATCTTTGATTACATAAGGAAGTACATATTCTTCAGGTATGGAGCTGGCGCATATTTCTATTACACCTTCAACCTTATAGTCATGTTCCAATATTGTAAACTTAGCCTTGTCTCTCATGTTAATCAGCTCAACGGCATATTTATAAAAGAGCTTTCCGGAATCCGTCAAAGTAATTGTTTTGCTGGTTCTGTCCAAAAGAGTAGTATTCAGTTCTTTTTCTAAATTTTTAATATTATTGCTGACAGTAGGCTGAGTTGTGTAAAGCTCTTTTGCAGCCAATGAAAAACTGTTATGTTTAACAACACTTATAAAACTCTCTAATTGATTAAATTCCATAATAACCTCCCTTTATGACAAGGGGACGGGGGTACTGTCACCTTATGGTTGTTGCTATCTTATTAATACAATCTATTGTATAATCAATTTCTTCCATAGTTGTGAAATGGCTGACTGAAAAACGAACCGTACCTTTCGGGAAGGTACCCAATGTTTTATGAGCAGAAGGGGCACAATGCATACCGCTTCTTGTCATAATGTCGTATTCTTTGCTGAGTTCATGGGAAACAATGCCGTTGTCATTATTGATGAAATCAATTGATAATATGCCTGTCCTGTCAAGGGTTGCGGTTTTGCCGATAAGCTTAATATTTTCAATATTAAGAATACCATCTATAAATCTGCTTAGGAGGTAAATTTCCTTCTCCCGAATATTTTTAACACCGTTCTTTAATAGATATTTGAGTGATGCATTCAATCCGTAAATACCTGGAATATTTAAGGTTCCGGCTTCAAACTTATCAGGCATGTAGTCAGGTTGTATTTCGGTGTCAGACAGACTTCCCGTGCCGCCTTCAATAAATGTGGTCATTTCATTGTTTATTCTATCATTAACAATAAATCCGCCTATCCCCTGAGGACCCAATAAACCTTTGTGACCTGTAAATCCAATGGCGTCAGCATTGAATTTTTGAAAATCAATATCTTGGAACCCTGCTGTTTGGGCGCTGTCTATTATGAAGAATAAATTATGCTTTTTACAAACTTGTCCAACCTTCTCTAAGTCTAAAACAGTGCCGCACACATTTGAAGCATGAGTCATTATAATGGCTTTTGTATTATCCTTTATTGCTTTTTTAACATCTTCAATGTTTAATTCTCCCTTTTCATTGCATATAACTTTGGTGTATTCTACCTTATTAAGTTTATTTAAAGGTCTCATAACCGCATTGTGTTCCATAGAGGATACTACCGCATGATCGTTTTCTTTCAATAAGCCTTTAAGCAACACATTCATACTTTCAGTAATATTTTTAGTAAATATTACATTTTCAGGCTTATTAAACCGGAACAATTCACATAAGAGTTCCCGGGTTTCGTATACAGTATTTTCAGCTTTAAAAGATGAGCTGTAAGCTCCTCGGTTAACGTTTGTTCCAACATTTAAAATATACTCTGCCATACTTTCTGCTACACCGGGAGCCTTGGGATAAGATGTGGCACCATTGTCCAAGTAAACATTTCTCATAATATTGTCCTCTCATTAACGGTTGATATTACAATACTTATTATTTTCTTCAATTCATATTATTTTAACATAGGGTATGTATTTATTCAATTATGATTTTCATATACTGCAGGAATGTTCCCTTGGCACTGTTTTTAAGATTACTTGGAATTTCAAGGCCTTTCTATTTAAAATAAGAAAAACAGATAGTTGCAGCTTCAAGTATTGAAAAATTCTATACCTATTGTTTTAAAAAAAATTCCATAATATAATTCTATTGTTAATAAATTAATAATACTAAGTGGGAGGGTTTTGATGAACGGCAAAAAAGAAATTATAATCGCAGGCGGGGCAGTCGGAATAATATCAGTATTACTTGTGTATTTTGGAAACCCTGCAAACATGGGCTTTTGTATAGCTTGTTTTTTAAGAGACATTGCAGGGGGAATAGGACTACATAGGGCAGATGTTGTTCAATATATAAGACCGGAAATTATAGGTCTTGTATTGGGAGCATTTTTTATTTCTTTAAAAAACAAAGAATTCCAAACAAAGGGGGGCTCATCACCTTTTACCAGATTCATATTAGGTATTGCAGTGATGATTGGAGCATTAATATTTTTAGGTTGTCCTTTGAGAATGGTATTGAGGCTTGGCGGAGGAGATTTAAATGCTTTATTTGGAATTGCAGGTTTTGTGGCAGGAATCTACGTTGGAGTTATATTCTTAAATAAAGGATTTAGTCTAAAAAGGAGCTATAATATAACTAAAATAGAAGGTTATATTTTTCCGGCTGTGAATGCGGGAGCTTTGATTCTTCTTATCGCTGCACCTGCTTTTATTTTCTTTTCGGAAAAAGGTCCGGGCTCAATGCATGCACCTATAGTCATATCATTGGCGGCAGGCTTGATAGTTGGAGCATTAGCTCAAAAAACCAGATTGTGTATGGTTGGCGGAACTCGTGATATGATACTTTTTAAAGATATGTATCTTTTATCCGGATTTATTGCTATATTAGTATTCAGTTTTATTGGAAATTTCGCTTTCGGATTTTTCAAATTAGGATTTGCTGAACAGCCCATAGCTCATACTGACAGTCTGTGGAATTTCTTAGGCATGGCAGTTGTAGGATGGGGCTCTGTATTATTAGGGGGGTGTCCTTTAAGACAATTAATACTTTCAGGAGAAGGAAATACAGACTCTGTTATAACTGTAACGGGAATGTTAGTTGGAGCTGCTATATCACATAATTTCGGACTGGCTTCAAGTGCTGCGGGAGTAACTTCAAACGGAAAAGTTGCAGTATTTATATGCTTTGTTTTCTTAGGAATTGTATCATACTGGAATTCAGAAAGCTTAATAAAGAAAAGCAGCAGCGAAGGCTTGTCAAAAGCAGATGCTGAATAGGAGGATAATTTAATGAAAATAATTGATACATGCGGCATGAGCTGCCCCCAGCCGGTGTTAATGACTAAAAAATCATTGGAAGAGAATCCTGAAGGATTGGATATAATAGTAGACAACAATACTGCCAAGGGAAATGTGGAAAGATTTTTAAAAAGCGCAGGGTATACTGCATCAATAACAGAAAAAGTCGATACATTTCTTATAGAAGCAAGGAAGTAATATGGAATATACTGTTTTGTTTTTCACACATTCAGGTTCTATTAAATTTGATCGGAAATGCAAAAAGAAAAATATTCAATGTGAACTTATGCCTGTACCCCGGAGCTTAAGCTCCAATTGCAGTGTCAGTGCTAAAATTGATTGCAATGATATTGACAGCTTGATAGATGATGAAATAGAAAAAATATTTTTAACACAGAATAATTACAACAAGCTAATCTATGAAGCCGAATAATTAATTTGGGGAACATGGAGTGACAGAGATTTATTTTTTAATGAAAGTAGTTCTCCACTTTTAAAGGAGCGGACTTTGGATGCCATAACCATTTCAGTCCGTTCCATTTTTTTGATTTTTTTTAAGGTTAATTGAATATTAAGACCCATCCCCGGAGTTTTCAAGGTTAACTGTAATTTTAGTCCGCACCTAAATTTCCAAATTCTTTTCTGGCTATGTCTACTGCTTCTCTTGCATCCTTGGAATAATAGTCGGCGCCGATTTTAGAAGCATGCTCATCAGTTAATACCGCGCCTCCAACCATTACTTTTATATTTGGAAATTCATTTTTTAATTCCTTAATTGTATATTCCATATTTTTAACCGTGGTAGTCATTAAAGCACTTAAACCCACCAAATTAATTTTTTCTTTACGAACTGTTTCAATTATTCTTTCAATATCCACATCCTTGCCTAAATCAAAAATTTCGTAGCCATAATTTTCAAGTATAAGCTTTACTATATTTTTGCCTATATCGTGGATATCTCCCTTAACAGTGGCTAAAAGTATTTTATTACCCTCAACCGTTTCACTGTCTATTTTTGAGCTTTCTTTAATAATTTCAAATACTTCTTTGGAAGTTTCGGCACTTCTTATTAGCTGAGGAAGAAATATTTCCTGCTTTTCATATTTTTCACCTACAATATCCAAGGCAGGTATTATGAATTCATTTACCAATTCAAGAGGCGCATGTTTTTCAAGAAGCTTTAAAGAAACCTTCTTCGCTTCATCCTTTAAACCATTAATGATTATTTCTTTTAAGTCTGTCTCTGAAGTTATTATTGTGCTTTCAGCAACTATATTACCGTAAGCTTCGATATAATCCCTGCTGTCTTTATCTTGAGCAGCCAATACTTTAAATGACCTGACAACATCCATTAAAGCATCATTTGTTGAATCTGTGATTGGAGCATCAAGTCCGAAACCCAATGCCATGGCTAAATAGGTCGTATTAAGCAGCTGCCTGTTTGGTAAACCAAAGGATACATTGCTGGTTCCCAAAACTATTTTAACATTATATTTATCCTTAATTAAAGGAATTGCATTAAGAGTTTCCATAACGGCTTGCTGCTCAGCAGAAGCAGTCAAAACAAGCGGGTCTACAAGTATGTTTTCTTCAGATATGCCGTAATCTTTTGCAGTTTCAATAATATTTGAAGCAATTTCCAACCTTTTTTCAGCAGTAGACGGTATGCCTTCCTCGTCCAAAGTCAATGCTACAACCAAGGCACCATACTTTTTTATAATAGGAAATATTTTTTCCATGCTTTCTTTTTTCCCGTTAACAGAATTTATAATGGGTTTACCGTTATACATTCTTGCTGCAGCTTCAATAACATCATAATTAGCACTGTCTATTTGAAGCGGCAGGGAAACAACACTTTGTACTTCCGATATAGCTCTTTTCATCATTTCTCTTTCATCAATGCCGGGAAGTCCCACGTTAATATCCAATATATCTGAGCCGCTTTCTTGCTGTGATATTGCTTCTCTTATAATATAATCAAGATTGTTTTCTTTTAATGCTTCCTTCAAGCGTTTTTTGCCGGTTGGATTGATTCTTTCGCCGATAATTTTAACTTCTTCACCTAAGAAAACTGTTTTTACAGATGATGTTGCAGCCGTAAAGTCTTTCTTAGTAATTTCTTTTGGTCGTAATCCATATAATGAACTTATTATGCGTTGGATATATTCAGGTGTAGTGCCGCAGCATCCTCCAAACATTGTCACACCTTTTTCAGCCATTATATTTATTTCTTGGCTGTATTCATCAGGACTAATATCATAATATTCAGTATTATCATGAAATTTTGGAAGACCTGCATTTGCCTGCACCATAATCGGTGTTGAGCTGTATTTTAACAGCTCATCTACTATTGCCTGCAGCTGTTTAGGACCTAAAGAGCAGTTTACTCCCAAAACATCAACAGCGAGAGCTTCAGCAGTAAATACAAATGTTTTTACATCAGTGCCGGTAAAGGTGCGACCGTTATCTTGGAATGACATAGTAGCAAATACGGGAAGATGTGAGTTTTCCTTAGCAGCTAAAATTGCAGCCTTTAATTCGTATAAATCAGTCATTGTTTCTATAAGAATTAAATCTGTTCCTGCATTCGCCCCTATAACTACTTGCTCCTTAAATATATCGTAAGCTTCTTCAAAACTAAGAGTACCTAAAGGGGATAGAAGAGTTCCTATGGGTCCTATATCAAGTGCAACATATTTTTCTTCCATACCGGCTGTTGACTTTTTAGCTGTATTTACAGCAGCAGTAATAATTTCATCAACAGTATATATTGAATTTTTCAATTTAAGCCTGTTGGCACCAAATGTATTTGTAGTTATAATGTTGGAACCTGAATTTAAATATTCCTTATGGATATTGTAAATAACTTCAGGCTTTGTAATATTCAGCTCTTCAGGCAATTCACCGGTTTTAAGACCTTTTTTTTGAAGCATGGTGCCCATTGCACCGTCAAAGTACAGGAATTTTTCCTTTAATTTATTCAACATAACTTTTCTCCTTCCTTTGAAAAGACGCAGTTTCCAAATAAGCTGCAATTTAAGCAGGAGCTTTTATGTATTTCATCGCTTTCATCGAAACCTATAAAAGCAGTCACTGACTTTCTCGGTATTAGTATTGAAGAATCCGAAACCGTTAGACCTATTAGCTTTTGAGCATTTAATGCAATAAGTATTTCTCCTTGATGGGAAATAGGCACATCTCCATATCCCGGACTGTATCTGAAAGTAGTATTATATCCTTCGTTTTCTGCAATTTTCTTAATTTCAGATTCTGCCTCGTCACACAGCGCTTCGATACAAGCTGCTGCACAGGCATCAAATACAACAGCTTTGGACAAATCAGCCATACTGTAATACCGGAGCTTCCTTTCCACTTCAAAACCTATTGTTGCTGCCATAACAGCTGATTTCTTGCAGTTTTTAAAAAGCTTCTCCAAATCATTTGATTTAATATTTATATGAGCTTCAAAGCTTATATTATTATTTTCCTTTTTAAGACTGAAAATTCTGAACACATATTTAAGCTCGCTTATTTCCATTAATTCGGCTATGGATTCATCAAGGAGTTTGTTTGTATTTTCATCGATATTCTTATTTTTATATCTTAAATACCTTAAGACTTCTGTCTTATCTATTTTTATAAGATTATTATTAAGATATCTTACGCTCATTTGTTAACACACTCCGAATTGCAGAGATATTTTCTAAAATTTTTCTTGCAGTGGAAGGTTTATTCATAGTATAAATATGAATTCCATCAACTCCCCAGGATAACAGGTCGATTATTTGACTGACGGCATATGACATACCGGCTTCTTTTAAAGCTTCAGGATTGTTTTCATACTTATCCAATAACCTCCTGAATTTATTGGGTATAGAATTTCCTGTGAGTCTTACTATGGAAGTAATTTGTCTTTTATTAAGTATCGGCATAATTCCAACAGATATAGGCAGATAAATACCTTTCTTTATTGCTTTGTCATAAAAATCATAGAACATTCCATTGTCAAAAAACAATTGTGTAACCAAGTAATCAGCACCAGCATCCATCTTTCTTTTTAGAAAGTCAATGTCGGCATTTAAATCCTTTGCATCAGGATGTTTTTCCGGATAGCAGGCAGCTCCAATGCAAAAATCGGTATTTTGTTTAAAATATTCTATCAGTTCCACAGAATTATTATACCTGTCAACCGGTAAACCGGAGAGGCTATTTTTTGGATAATCACCTCTTAAAGCCATTACATTTTGAATGTTTTTTTCTTTTAATGATTTTGAAATATTTTGTACTTCTTCCTTGCTTGAAGATATACAAGTAACATGAGCATTGGATGTTAAATTGTACTTGTTTTGAATATATGATGATATTTCAACCGTTCTGTCCTTTGTGCTTCCGCCGGCTCCGTAAGTAACACTCATAAAATCAGGTTCTAAGCTATACAATTCATCAATTGTATTAAATATTGTATCAATTGGATAATCCGGTTTTGGCGGAAATATCTCAAAGGATATCAAAGGCCTATTTTCTTTGAATTTTTCAATTATTTTCATTATATCCCTCCTTAATAGCACATAATTTCAGTAAAATTAATCAGAGCGCTGACCTTTGGAATCTTGTTTTTTAAATAAAAAATCTTCCCCGGTAATGGGAAGAAATTGTTTATCCTCATCTGCCGGTTAATACCGCTGGAATTAGCACCATATTCCTTAGATTGGTTGCCGGACTTCATTGGGCCAGATCCCTCCGTCACTCTTGATGAATTTTATTAAATTATTAAAATACAGTATATAACTAATAATATTAAAATGTCAATAGTAAAAAAATTTGAATTATTTTCGCTGTAAA
>DNNJ01000319.1 GCA_003487955.1 Clostridiales bacterium
ATTTTGAGCCGGAAGCCGACTTTAAAATCAGCCCTAATCCTGCTATTGAAGGACAAGAAATAACTCTAAAAGATAAAAGCACTCATAGGGGCAAAGATTACGGAGAATCAATAGTAAGTTGGGAGTGGGATATAGAAGGTGTAGGAAGTGCGGAAGGTACGGAAGTGAAGGTTAAGTGGGATACGGCAGGGACTTATAAGATTGAGCTGGAAGTAGAGGACCAGGATGGAGACGACGACAGCTGTGAGCAGAGTATTGTAGTGGGGCCAGCGAACCCGACAGCCAATATAAGCATGTCGAGTGATGCGATTGTCCTAGGCAGAGAAGTACATATCAACGGAGACGAAAGCAAAGCAGCATTAGAAAGAGAAATTAGATGGGACGAGATGGAATGGGAAATTTACGACCCTGACGGAAATAGAATACCTTATGCATTCAATAAGTCTCATTTGTTCAACGACGAGCAGGGCAAGACTAACGAGATAATAAACAAAACAGGGAATTGGAAATTCAGGTTAAAAGTAAAGGATTCCAAAGACAACGAATCCGAATGGGCAGAGCGGGTTTTGCAGGTTTTCCCTGACAATCCCCCGAAGGCCGATTTTTGGCTGACAAACGAGTCGCTGCGCAACAGCTATAAAGGGAATCAGCTAACTATATATGACCAGAGCGAGACCAGTATGCCGGATGGATCTTTGGGAGACGAGATAACCCAGCGCGATTGGACTCTGTATTATGATTCGAATAACAACGGGAGCTTTACCGATTCAGCAGACGAAGTAATTAAACCCAATATATCCGGCAAATCGGCATATTTAGAAACCGTTTCTTCAAATGACACCAACCCAAAAATCCGGTTCAGCAAAACCGGGCGGTATAAGGTCGAGTTGGCGGTTACTGAAAGCAGCGTTATATGGGGAGATATAGTTGTTGGCCAGAGCGATAGTACTTCAGATAAGGTATCTGAAGAAAAGGAAATAACAGTAATCAACCTGGCGCCGACCGTAGCATTCGATATCAAGAAAAAAGTGCCGGTAGACGTACTGTTTGCTACGGATTACACGGTATCGGATGCCAAGTATTCCAGCCTGCAATCAGGCCAGGCAGAGTTTATAAATAAACTGATTGGTGGTTATGTAGACCCAACTATTGAGATAAATAAGGTTGGGGATGAACTAGCTGAGGTATTTAAGGAACGCAATGAATGGAATTTCGGTGGTTATTATCATAATTGTAAAAATTTTATTACAAATATGGTTGAGACAAGTACTCCAGGTGTATTTAACTATGAATTGACATCGGAAGCTAATTTAGATTTATTGATAAAAAAGAAGAGTTTAAATTTAGATACTGGTAAATCAGATTATGTAAGTTATCCAGAAAAAGAAAAAGTTATAGAATATACAAATGTGTATGGAAAAGATACACCATCTTATTACGATGCATCTTCTCCAACTGATTCTTTATTGGAAATGGAAGATTTCACTTATAATAGAAAATATAAAATTAAAGCAAGAAGTGGATTTTTGGGAGTCTATTTGCAAGAAGGTTTAGTAAATTCAGTTAGTATACCAGTATATTCTAATTTTGATAGACCATTAGAAATAATTTCGACTCCAGAAAAAACTATGGTTTTTTATCAGCAGGTTGCTGGTGTTGAAGCCCAGAGTACCTTTTCATCTAAATTGTTTGTATATATAATTAATCAAAATAATGGGCAAATAATTAATAAAGTTTTAGATAATATATATTTTAAATACAATGTTCCACCGGAAGATTTTTATTTTGATATTAGCGCTACTGTTAAGTACTTAGGCAATAATAGAGTTGGAATATTTACATACAGTAAAAATGGGATAAGAGAAAATAAGAAGTTTACAATAAAAGAACATGTTAGTTTAATAGTTTTTAATGATAAAGAAGATTTTTGGTTATTGATAAATAATATTGAAAATGATATGTATTCTGGTGATCGTTTTTCGTTTGTACTTAGTGAATTAGGTGATAATTATATTTGTTTTAGGGATGCGCGTGGTATAGGTAGAATTACACCTATAGATTATAGGATTTATAATAATGATGGTCAGTATATTATGTCTATACCTAGTACTATTTTATTCCCAACTCCTCAATTTGAATCTGGTATTTCTGATTATGAGTGGGGCAGTAGGAGAACTTTATATAATTATGATTGGGTTTCTGGAGACATTGTATTCTTTCCAGTAGAGAATTCTTTTGGATATACTCATTTTGATTATACTAGGGATGAGTATGGATTCACCACTACGACGGGATGCAAACTTAAGTATTATAAGAATGGGCAATTTTTGTGGCAGAAGAATTTATGGGATGATTTAAATTTGTTTTCGGGACTTGATAATTATGGGTTTGCTAGAAAGAGATTTTATGATAATGCTGATGCTTTGAGTCTTAAAGGGAATTATTTTTGTGACATAATGGAAGGCTCTTTGTTTAAAGATTGTATAGTGATTAAAACTCGTAGTACAACTGGTAATAATGTATTATTAGTAAATAAAATGACAGGAGAAACTATAAAAGAATTTGAGGGATATTCATATGCTTGGAATAATGAAGATTATTTGTTTTTACAAAAACAAGAGCAAGATGGTATAGGAGTAGAATTATATTGTTATTCCCAACTTCAGGGGTTACAATACGTAGATAAAATACTGAATGAGCATTCATGGGATGCAAACAATTTTAATTTTATAGTTTCCGTTACAGATGGTCCATATATGGACTTTAACAGTGGCAAGGCAGACATAGAAGCATTGCTGCGCAATAACCACGTTAAATTTGCCTCCATTTCTCCGACTTTAGCAAAACTTCAGACCGAGGAAATAGCCAACAATGGAGAAGGCGGATTCTGGGTGCAGACTGCCGACACAATGCCCGGGCCTCTGCAAGAGCTGGCCGATAAAAT
>DNNJ01000259.1 GCA_003487955.1 Clostridiales bacterium
TTTATTTTATTTTATTTTATATTTCCTACATTCTTCTTTTCTTATGTTCTTCTTTTCCTACATTCTTCTTTTCTTACGTTCCCTTTTAGAGTTCATATCTCAAGAAGGTCCTCACGAAGGTCCTATTCTCTCAGCAGAATACACTGGCTGAAATTAGGATATTGAGTCTGAATACAATTATCTAATATAATTTATAATTCTTGAGATATAGACAAATTAAATGGAGACAAATCAATTGGAGGTTAAGATTGCTTAAATTAGGATATAAAATTGCGCCTGAACAGTTTCCTCCATTGGAGCTGCTGCAACAGGCTATAACTGCTGAAAAGGCAGGTTTTGAGAGTATTGATGCCAGTGACCATTTCCATCCCTGGAGTGAAGATGGGCAGGCATGCTTTGTCTGGAGCTGGCTTGGTGCGGCAGCTGTAAGTACTCAAACCATGGAATTGGGAACAGGCCTGACCTGCCCTATTCTCCGCTATAACCCTGCTGTTATTGCTCAGGCTGCTGCAACCGTATCCTCACTTGCTGGAGGACGGACCTATCTTGCAGTTGGAACAGGAGAAGCTTTAAACGAATACTCAATAACCCTGGAATGGCCAGAATATAATGAGCGACAGCTACGAATGATAGAGGCAATAGGACTTATCCGTGAACTCTGGACAGGGCAGAAAGTTAACTTTGATGGATGTTACTACCAAACAAAGAACGCTAAATTATATACGCTGCCTAAAAACAACATTCCAATCTATATTTCCTCTCTTGTACCTGAAAGTGCCTACGTTGCAGGCTACTATGGAGATGGTCTTCTAACTGTAGGGGGAGAATCGGATAAGCAAAAATATGAGCAGATTCTTTCCGAGTTCGAAAACGGAGCCAGAGATTCAGGAAAGAGCCCGGAAAACTTGCCAAAGGCTATAGAGCTTTTTGTTGACTATGGAACAGACCCTGAAGAATCCATTGAAAATTTCATGAAGTATTGGGCTGGAGCGCTTATACCTGCGCTTTTCCTAAATAAAATCTATACGCCAGAAATGTCCGCTCAAAATGGGAAAGTTGTGAGCCCGGAAACAATAAGAAAGCATGCGTGCTTTTCCGAAAATCCTGAGGACCATATTAATTTTGTAAATGAGTATATTGATTTGGGTTTCACACATATTTACTTCCACTCGGCAGCCTCAAACCAGATAGCCTTCCTCGAAACCTTCGGAAAAGATGTTTTACCAGCACTAAAAAACATGGGATAAATCCCTTTTCATTTTTTGATCATTTATTAATTCAAAGAGCCACGTCACCTCAGAACAAGCTTTGTTTTTTCAGATCTTTTAAATTCCGTAGTCAATTGGTAATGAAATGAAAATAAATACCAGTGTAGAGTCACTAAAAAGTGATTTTGTGATATAGTGATTTTACGACAAATGGTTTCATGATAATGATAAGTGGTTTCATGATAAATGGATATATCCAGAACTTAAAGTGCGATTACCTTGACAGAAAAACCGCTCTTAAAGGTGAGGTTGAGCGCCAGTTAATACACCTGTCTACAGGTATAACTCTAATTTTTTTAATCCAGGCAGCTGGCGATATGGCCCTGCCTCTGCTGCTGATTCTACTTGCTTTCTATATGACGATCTCAATAGCTATTTTCCTGGATCAGCTTCCGCTTCCTCTATCCGCTTTTCTATGCAGGTGGGGTAGACCCTCGAAGCAGGCTATACCTCTTAAGGGAACTATCCTGCTCCTCTCTGGAACAATCCTCTCTTTTATATCACTCCCTGAAGAAATTGTATATGCTTCGATTACAATAGTTGTTTTTGGGGATTCGGTAGCAACCGCAATAGGCGTACTGATAGGAAGGCATAAGCTACCGTATTCGGGAGAAAAAACCATAGAAGGAACAGCATCAGGCATAATAGCAGCCTTTTTAGCGTCTTTACTTTTTGTAACTCCTGTTCAGGCTTTTGTTGGGGCTGCAGGTGGGATGCTACTGGAAAGCATTGTAAGTTTGCAAACAATTCGAGAGCTAAATTCACAAATAATATTCAAATTTTTTTTCAATGATAATTTTTTGATTCCTTTGTTTTCAGGTTTACTAATGTTTCTTGTTGGTTTATCTAACATTTGAGGATTTCCTGCTGATTCTGTACAGTTATTGATAAATGTGCTTTAATTTACAGAGAATCAGCAGTGAAAGACCATATTTAAAAAATTAGAAATAAGATTATTTAAGACAATGCTCCAGAGGAGCATGGACCGTATAAAGAAGATCAAGCTTCTTTATTTTTTTCAACCTATTATAAATTAAAGTCCATACACAATCTTTTTCTCTATTAACTTCGCACATCCCGTCAACAGCTCCTCCACAGGGCCCATTCAGAAGTCCTTTTGGACACTGCGCCTTAGGACAGAGGCCTCCGAATTCACCAATTGTGCATTCTCCGCACATTATACACTGGTTTGAAAGCAATTTGCCTTTACTCGAACCTCCAAGAGAGAGCGTATCATTTGAACCGAATACGGGTACCTCCGTTACACTGGCAACCGTTGAAACTCCACTGCCACAGCCCATGACAAGGATACAACGCGCCTCATTTATCTTTTCATTTTTCTCGACCAAAGAGTCAAAAGACCGGACGCTGCAGGCTGCGGTGGGGAGAGCCCAGCCTACTACGTTTTTTCCGCGTCTTTCAAGCTGTCTGCACACCTCAAGCACTTCGGGCTCTCCACCAGTCTTCAGTTTTGCAGCACAGACATTGCATCCAATAACGAAGACATCGTCTTCATCTTTTAATAGGGCTAGGATTTCCTCAAGGGGTTTTGTTGAAGTTATAATCATAATTACCTCAAATATCGTTGTTTCAGATCCTTCCGATTTGCAATACATTCACAGATCATTTCGGCAATAAGTGGAAGAGAACGCGCTTGTCCTTCGAGTTTTTTGGCAAGACGCCTTAGCTGAAGTAGAGTGCCCATTACAAGCACATCAGTTGTTTCCGTTTCATGTGAGACAGCGTCCCTTGTCAGAGCCGCATCTCCTCCTCGGGCAAGAATCTCCTGTTTTATTATCAAAGCCTCCGTGGTCGTAAGATTACGGATTTTCAAAATGAGATGAACGCTTTTATCCTGCATTACTTGTGAGCCTGTTCTGGTTACCCCAAGTTTTCGCATTTCAATGGCTGAATCCTGTGGGGTCTTTACCTCAACCACAGAGACCTCATACCTGCCCTCTTTTACTATACTTGGCCTACTCCTGATAGCTCCTGAAAACTTTACAACATCAGTGGTCTCAGGTACATCATGCGTGCGGACAATATGAGCCCCTTTGTAGACTGCAATAGCTGCTGCAGCCAGGCTGCCATAGAGCCTTTCAGTTGCAGGTTTTCCAAGCACATCTCCTATGAAAGATTTTCTTGAGAGAGCTGCTAGCAAAGGTTTTTCAAAAATTTTAAGTCGTTCAAAATCATCAAGGGTTTCAAAGTCATAGATAGAAAGTTTTTCTTCGATCCACCTGCCAGATGCAGGATCAAGTATGAGCTTTTCTGGATTTATGCCACCTGCTTCAGCGGACTGTATGATGGAACCAAGGGATTCAATAATGGCATCCATCCCAAGGGGATCACCCGGTACCTTATTTGAGGCCATGACAACAGCAGGGCACCCATAATCTGCCACTACTTCAATCATTTTGGGATCTGCTGTAAAACCAGAAACATCATTTATAATTTGAGCTCCTCTTTTGAGGGCTTCTTCTGCAATTTCAGAGAACATCGTATCCACGGAAATCACAGCATCCACATTGCCTTCCAGCGCTTTAAGCACCGGCACAATACGTTCAAGTTCCTGCTTCCTGCTAATGGGCTCGGCATGTAACCAGGTTGAACGGGCTCCTAGATCCAGGAAGGTTGCTCCCTCTTCAACCATTTTTAGAGCCATTTCAAGCGCGGAATCCGGGCTTACTACCGAATTTCCGTAAAAGGACTCGGGGCTAAAGTTAATAATACCCATTACATGTGCAGGGTATTGATCTCCTACTTTTATACCACATATATCAGTATCAACAACCATTTTTGACAACCAGCTATATAGATTGTAAATGAATTAAAATAAGCCGGTGCTTTAATAGACATCGGCAAACAAATCTTGATAGAAACCGGATTCACAGGTTATCCAAAGAGCGGATATTTCAATGACAAGTTTTTAAATAGAAGAAATATACTTTATTTTGCATTTTGGATCATTCTATGAAAATCTATTATTGCGCCACCTGAGGTTTTCGGATATGGGGGAGTTTAATCGATAGGCTATAATCAGAATAAAATAAACTATCGCTTTAGTCATATATTAAATAATATATCCACTGGATTTACAGGTAGATTTATTTAAGTCATATTAAGCAAATATTAAGGTTTAAGGTTTACACTTAGTATAATTTTTCCAGTAGTATAGCTTATAATAAACAAAATATATCCAATACCAATAATTATTCGATTATTATATTTATTCTGATATTATGTTCAGTTCGATATTATATTCATTTTGATATTATATTTATTTTGATATTATTATTTTAATATAGTATTTATTTTGATATTATATTTATTTTGATATTATTATTTTAATATAGTATTTAATATTATTAATAATAGTAGTAAACTTGCTATTACTAATAATAAACTGTTATTGCAGTAAAATAGGCTTCAATAATAGATAAAAATATTGATGTGTAGAATTAATTTGGTACAATTGGGAGAGAAATTCTTCAAATTAATTAAAAAATTACCCATAAAAACAATACTAATAAAAAATAGAAAATGCTTTCAAAAGTAAAAAGCTTTAAAAATAGAGATAAAAACGGCTCTGTAGAAATCCTCTATATTC
>DNNJ01000099.1 GCA_003487955.1 Clostridiales bacterium
AGCGCCATAGTTCTTATTGTTTGCCAGGCAGTCCCGGACTATTTTTAATCGTTCATCCGGATTGGTATTTCTCGCCTTCTTCATGTAACTTCCTCCAGTCGTGAACTTGAAAGTCCCATGAGAATTATATACCTTTATCCATTGCCGGAGTTGATATCGTGAACGTATATGGTATTTCTTGCAAATAGCATTCTGGCTTCCTGCACCAGATAGATATTCAGTAACCGCCTTTAGCTTCAGCTCCGTCGAATACTTTTTATTCTGTTTCTGATCCATTAAGGCGGTAGGACCATCTGCCCCGTAAAGCCGGGCCCATAGAGTAATGGTACCCGGTACCACACTTGCCACCCTGGCCGCATGCGCTCTGCTTATTTCTCCTTTCAGATACTTTTCGACCAATCTTACTTTGTCTTCTGCCGGTATTCCTTTCATTGATCTGGACATATAAATACCCCCATATAGAACTTGTTATTTTTCAATGTCCTATATGGGGGTAGCATATCACTTTCTAAAATTGAGGCTAAGTTTTTAATTGCTTGATTTGTTTGAGATGTGACATCTTCACCAGGAAATGCACCATTTAATGCATCAATTGGCAGTTGCCCGGATATATATAATGTCCCGTTACTAAGAATTGCTTGAGAATATGGTCCTATTGCTTTTGGGGCCATAGATGTAGAAATAGCATTTTTCATATTTACACTCCTCGTATAATAATTTTTGTTGAAACATTTCTATTCAATTTCCAGTTAATAACTGGAAGTTTCGTGACTATCATTTCTTAATATTCATTTCTTTTCGCCCACACTGCCAGCTGTGGACAAGCTGCCATTCTTGGCTGCTAATTTCATAATTGATATTGCCTTAGCCCTGTTGCACAATACTCTCAGAAGGTTATTGAGGAATAGTTCTTCCAACTCCTAGTTGAGCCTTTTAAGGTTGCTTCTGATAAAGTCTGTTCCCCTGACCTTGAGTTTATCTT
This sequence comes from Clostridiales bacterium, assembly GCA_003487955.1. Lineage (GTDB taxonomy): Bacteria > Bacillota > Clostridia > Tissierellales > Sedimentibacteraceae > Sedimentibacter. The sequence continues at coordinate 983 of DNNJ01000099.1, forward strand.
CTGACCGCTGGTTGTTTGTTCTCAAGTCATTACCTGTTGGCAGGCAGGTTTCGTGCTTAGTGCTTGAGAAAGTGATTCTGATTGCGAGGGTGTCGACGCTCAAGGAGACAGGGCTTTGGTAATTCAACAACCTTCAAGTATTTTTGATGAAAGGAGGAAAATCCCATGTCTGATAGTATTTTTATTGGTATTGACGTAAGTACCAAATCAAACAAGGTCTGCATTCTTGATCAACAAGGTAATCGGCTAGCTAAGCTATCCGTGGATAACAATTCTGTTGGCTCAGACAGGATTGTTAAGCGTGCTATTGAGGCTCTTAACAAAACAAACTGCTCTAATGTGTCCTTTGGATTGGAAGCCACTTCGGTATATGGGGATGGTCTTATCTTCTTTTTAAAGCAAGAGCCCTCACTTAAGCCGTACAACACTAAAGTGTTTTTACTTAACCCAAAACAAGTACATAATTTTAAAAAGGCTTATAGTGATCTCCCTAAAACTGATGATGTTGATGCTTGGGTCATTGCGGATTGTCTCCGCTTTGGCCGTATCAACCTTCGTGAAACATATTTTGATGAACATCACAAGGCTTTACAGAGGCTCACGCGAGCTCGTTACTTCGTCGCTCAAAATATTGTCAGAGAAAAGAATCGATATCTTACCAACCTGTTTTTAAAATTCTCCGGAATGTGCCAGGAAAAACTCTTTTCAAACAACCTTGGCACAACTGCCATGGAACTCTCAGGCAATGCGTTTTCTCTAGATGAGATTGTTCAAATGCCTGTGGATGAATTAGCTGCATTTATTAACACAACAGGAAAGGGTAAGTTCGTAGATCCAGAGACTCTGGCAGCCGAAGTTCAAAAAGCTGCAAGAAGTTCCTACCGTCTTCCAAAGACCGTGGAGGACTCGATAAATCGGGTGTTAGCTGTGTCAGTAATAAGCATTCAAAGCTATTCACATCAGCTAAAAACACTTGATAAATCAATCTCCACACTCATGGAGACTATACCAAACACTCTGACATCCATAAAAGGTATTGGCCCCGTTTATTCTGCCGGAATCCTTTCGGAAATCGGCAGTATCAACAGATTTAAAGACCAAGCCTCTTTGGCCAAGTATGCAGGACTTTCATGGTCACGATACCAATCAGGTAACTTTGATGCCGATAATACACATTTAATCAACTCCGGCAATCGTTACCTTAGGTATTACCTCATCGAAGCGGCAAACCTCGCGAGAAGGCACGATCCCGAGCTAAAGAGCTTTTATGAGTTGAAGTATCGTGAAACCCCAAAAACGCCCCATAAACGAGCACTCGCACTCACTGCCAGGAAATTTGTCAGATTGGTTTACGCACTGCTGCGTGACCAACGACTATATTCCCCGCCAAGGGTAAGGTAGGTTTCTACCGCCCAAGGTGCTCCAAAACTTGTTTCCAGTAAAAAGGAGCAGGTTAAATTTGTTATACCTTCTTTTATGATTTTTTAGGCAATATCCTATGAAATTTTCAAAGTTCATTTCCAAATTGGCTATTGACATTTAACCGCTGGACTTTATCAGTAATCAGTATTCATTTTATTATTGCCCAAATTGAAGCAGTTACTGCATTAAAGTTATTTATACTAATTATAAAGCCCAACAAAAGTTGCAGTTTCAAAATTTTTCAATCATATGGAAAGTTTACTTGACATTTGTCTTTATCGATATTATACTAAATATGTTAAGTAAACTTTCCATTTAAGGAGGCCTGTTTTGAAAAATAGATTAGAAGAGATCCGAAAACAAAGAGGAATAAAGCAGGAAGAACTTGCGGCAGCTTTGGAAGTATCAAGACAAACAATAGGGTCCCTTGAAAATGGACGGTACAATCCATCCATAGTTTTAGCGTTTAAAATTGCCCGCTATTTTCAAATGACCATTGAAGAAATTTTTATTTATGAGGAGGATAAATCAAAGTGAAAAAGAACATTTCATCATATTTACTGACAATTTTAGGATTGTTACTGCTGGGGGCAGGACTGTACCTTATCAAAATGATTTCAAACCCGCAAGGCATTATGCAAGCCCTGCCTTATGTTTGTGTCGGTATTGGCTGTGGAATCTTTGGTCAA
>DNNJ01000023.1 GCA_003487955.1 Clostridiales bacterium
GTCCATAATTTATGTTACTATATTCCGAGATGGGCAAGATACTATACTCCGAGATTTCACATTTGAGAAAAAGATTACGATTAAATACAATGATATTAAAATAACGTTAACACTACAGATAGCTAAAGATAGTGCGTCTACTTTAACTGGAGAAGTTAAATACACCTCTACCGGGACGGTAAATGAGGCGTTTGGAAAGAAATTTTTTGGCAGCCTGAAATGTCTTGATCCTAAAGTAGGCTGGGAGGTTTTTGACACAGATGGGAATAACGCCGATATAGGCAGACCTTTGGCTTGGCGAAAAGGCACATTCGCCATCGAGCTGTCAAGTTAGAATGGATAATGGTATTTTCACTGCGACAGCATATACAAAATCTGCACAAATTCACTATACTGCAGAAATTTGTGAATTAGTACCCACAGATTGTTTTTCTTTAGAAAACAAGGAAATATTTCGAAAACTTTGTGCCGAAGGTTGTGCGAATTATAAGATGAAATGGTCATGTCCACCATATTCACCATCATTCTGTGATTTTACTTCTGATTGGAATAAACTATATGTTTTATATATGAGGGTCTCTACGGAACAATTTCCATATATAAAAAATGACTACCTAAAAATTAAAGCTGCAAACTCAATACTGAAATCTAGAGCAGATAAGTTTTTGCGTAAATTGTCAATACATTATGGTCATTATATTTCTACTGGTAGCTGTAGACTTTGTAAACCGTGTAAATGCAAAAAAGACGCACCGTGTGCGCATCCTAATGAAATGACTTATAGTTTTGAATCCTTAGGCATTGATGTCAGTGGACTTATAAATATGTGCTTCAAGAACCCACTTTTATGGTATAAGCCGCAGAGTTTACCAAAGTACACATCTGTTGTTTGCGGGCTATTGACTAACGAAGTGCTATCTACCGAATTTTTAGAGGACGAGTATTTTAAGTGTATTAATAATTGATGTAAGCCCTTCAATATAAAAATGACAAGGCTTTTTGCAAAAGTTTTTTATTTAGTACGGTTATTTGCTATTAGTGATGAAATCCATCAATTATCTGTACCGAAAAGGGGAGGTATGTAGAAGGATGTAATACTAGATAGCTTTGGTTCGCTGATAGGAATCACATATTTTATTTTTGGTCAAAAAATTAGGGTGCAAGCGATTGACATAAAGGGACGCCTAAGTAGGCACCCCTTGCTTATGCTTTATACTTGATTCTCTTACCGGGTTTCATTCCGGTAAGCTTTCCCTGCCAAATCACCTTTTCACCATTTACTAATACAGTGTCGATTTTCTCGTTTTCTAAATCGAGTAATAGAATATCTGCAAAATTGCCTTCCGCTAAAGCACCTCTGTTAATATTTAATATTTTAGCTGGATTTACAGTAAGCTTTTCAACAAATTTAGTAAGTAACTTTATTTTCACATGTTCTAAAGATACTATATTTACAATTTTAAATAAATTTTTAAGCATAAATTTTGCTCTTATCCCGTCTCCTAATTCATCACTTTCTATTGCATCCACTCTATCAGATAAAGCACATATTATATTGTTTTCAAACACCTTCTCTTTATTATAGTAAAATGGAGGAACAGATGTATTTAAATCCTTTTGGACAGCAACCTGTAAAGTAGCAGGGTCTATTTTTACAACCTCTCCTCTTTTGAAATATTCTAAAACCAACCCGCTGCTTTTACTTGTGCTGCCGGCTATTTCAGACAGATGAGTATCAGTTGTTATATTTGGATTATTTTCTAATATCTTTATGGCTTCATAAATACTATCTTTTGAGACAGTGCTGCCTACATGACAAATATGCAGTCTCCTGCCGCCGGCTGTTTCTACTGCTCTTTGTACTCCATTTAAACCGGCTCCGGTGTGAAGCAGCAATGGGATATCATACAGAATACTCTTATCAAGGAGCTTATCCAAAAACTCTTGACTTATATCGCTTTCTATATGGGCAATTCCGCCTAAAGGAAGAACAACTTCTCCAATAGCTGTAATACCATATTCAATAAATTCTTCTATCCTGCCGGATAACCTTTCGTATGGAACAGCAAGTTTAGCATAGGTTTCATGCCCCCTTGTGTCGTAGGGCTCAATTGATACCGCCGTTGCAATATTAACACTTTGGCCTTCACATACATCAAGCATATCCTTCAGTCCGCCATAATGTTCTATAATGGGAATTCCGGAAAAAGTGTTGCATGGCATAACCAAAGGCGTTGTAATACCGCAAAATGGAAGTATATCAGCAATATATTCTATAGTATTTCCGGGATTAACTTGAAGGTCGATAAACCCCGGTACAATATATTTGCCTTTTGCATTAATTACTTCTGCACCATGATTTAAATTAATCTCTTCTTCAACTTTTATTATATTTTCTCCTTCAATTAAAAGGTCGTATATGCCAATCCTATTATTTCCCGGATCTATTAAAAACCCTTCCTTTATAATTCTTTTGTCCACTAAATCACTCCTTTTCAAATGCTAAGAAAATATCAAACCCTTGATTGTTTTTTATCTTAACTCTACATAGAAGCTGAAACTCCGGGACCTAGCGGGAGACCTATCAGCAGCCATGTTACATAGAATAATATCCAAAATACATATATTAGCAAAGAATAAGGCATGCTAAGTGAAATAACCGTACCTATGCCTAACTCTTGCCCCTTGTTTTTGTATTTCTCCATCATCCCTAAAATAACCGGTATATATGCCGATAATGGAGTAATCATGTCAATAGCTGAGTCGGAAATCCTGTATCCCATTTGTGCAGCTGCAGGAGATATGCCTACCATTGCTAACATTGGAACAAAAACCGGAGCTAAAAGCATCCATTTTGTTGTGCCGCTTGTTATAAATATGTTTACAACTCCACATAACAGAATGAAAAGAAGCAGCAATGGAATACCTGATATATTCATATGTTGTAGAGCTTCTGCTCCTTTTATTGCTATTATGGTAGAGATGTTGCTTTTACCAAACCATGTTATAAACATTGAAGCTGGTAAACATACTACTAAGAATCCCGATACGCCCACTAATCCTTTTTGCAGAAATTTTGCCACATCTGCTCCGGATTTAACGGAACCTGTGGTCTTGCCATAAGCAATGCCAACCAACATGAAGAAAGAAAATAAAAGAAATAGTATACTGCTGACAAGCGGCGAGCTTGGTAATATTTTGCCTTCGTTACTTCTTAAGAAACCATTTTCAGGCACTGTTAACAGCAGTAAAATAATTAGAAAAACAAGTGCAGTAACGCCTGCTGCTCTTAAGCCTTTGGATTCATCTTTAGTTACAACATATTCGCTGTCAATATTTGCACTGAGTTTAGTGTCTTCAGGATCAAATTTTCCTAATACAGGAATTATTATTTTCTCGGTAACCAGAGTCACTATAAGAGCTATGATCAATGTGGAAGAAGCCATTATATACCAGTTCATTAATGGATGAACCGGAGCATCTATGCCAAAGGAAGTAACAACTGATTGTGTGATTCCGGCTAACAGAGCATCTGTTCCGGCTATGAATAAATTGGCAGAAAATCCGCCGTATGCTGCAGCATAACCTGTCATTATTCCTGCTACCGGATGTCTGCCTAAAGAATAAAATATCGATGCACCTATTGCCGGAGCAAATACTATACCTGCGTCAGAAGCAATGTTTGCACAAACACCAACCACTGCCACAATATAAGTAACTAAATATTTTGGAGCTCCTAAAACAAGTCTTTTCATAAGTGCCTGAATTAATCCTGACTGTTCAGCAACCCCGATACCAAACATCATTACGACTACTATTCCTATAGGGAAGAATCTAATATATGTATTTACGAAATCTGACATAATAGTTTGCAGTTCTGCTTTTGAAAGCAAGTTAACCACAGCTACTGTTGTTTCCTTTACCTCCTCGGTTGCTACCCTTGAGGCTGCCATATAGGTTACTGAAACGTTTGCCTTAGCCATAAAATAAGATAAGATTAGAATGAAAATGGACAAAATTGTAAAAAGTGTCAACGGGTGCGGGAGTTTATTTCCAACTCTTTCAACTCTCCTGATAAAACCTTCCATAGGTGTCTTATTTTTTTTAATGTCTTTTTCGCTGTTTTGTGTGCTCATATTACCCCTCCTTTTTATAAAATATTTTTTCGGAATACTCCGAGTTTTCGAGTGCAAGGAAACCTTTATATTGTTATATATGTATAATTTATAGTATATATGTCCGTGCCAGGCACCGCAAAGTAAACTTATCTTCATGCTGTGATTGCAACGGTTATAGGGTTGCACACCTGTACCAACTATCCCAAAATCGACTGAAAGTAAACTTATTATGACAAAAGTCAGCATTCTTAGTCCTTGTAAGACAAACCTGCCGTATATATAATGACATCAAAGATATGTTATGTTATCGGAGGGGCTGATGGGGAGGAAACCGAGGATAGAATATAAAGGTGCAATTTATCATGTTATTCAGAGGGGAAATAACAAGGAATATATTTTTAGGAAAGCTGAGAATAAAAAATTCTTTTTAACTAAGCTGAAAGAAATCAAAAATACGATGGGCTTTGATATTTATGGTTTTGTATTGATGGACAACCATTATCATTTCATTATTAAATGCCATGAATATGGTATCAGCACTATAATGCACAGGATCAACTGTAATTATGGCAAGTATTATAATGCTTTGTACAATCGAACGGGACATGTTTTTCAGGACAGATACAATGGAATATTGGTGAGGAATGAAGGTTACCTGTTTTCTCTTTTAAGATATATTCATCAAAATCCTGTTAAGGCTAATATGTGTAAAAACATTTCTGATTATAGGTGGAGCAGTGACTATTTTTACAGAAACAACAAATGCAGAAGTATTGTACACATAGATGCGATCTTAAATGCTTTTTCATCTGATAGGAATACAGCTATTAAACAGTACATAAAGTATATGGACGCACCCGGTATGGAAGAAAGCACAAAATTTGAAGATACTGATGCCATTGGCGAAAAAGAAGAAAATGAGGAAACAGTAGAAACAGAAAAGCAAGAAAAGGACGCGGCAATACTTTCATTGGATGATATATTAAATTTGGTCACAGAAAACGACAAAACAATTATTGATAAGATAAAGGGAGGCTCTCGGATTAGAGAACTTACGCAATATAAAAAAATGTATGTGATGAAAGCCTTATCTTTTAAATATACTATGAAGGAAATAGGAGAAAATATTGGAATTACTAAAGCTGCAGTGTTGAAATTAACAAAGAATCAGCAGTCAAACTCAAAAACTAATGCAAAATCCAATTAAATTGATGAGGGAGGGTGGTTCTCCAATTAAATTGATGAGGGAGGGTGGTTCTCTAATTAAATAGATGGAAGGAGGGTGGTGTCTCCGATGGGAGAGGGCGGTGTCTCCAACCATGTGTGAAATAAGTTTACTTTTAGTTGATTTTTAGTTAACCGGTATGAGCATACAAACCTACGACCGTTGCAATCACTGCATGAAAATAAGTTTACTAAGTGGTGCCTGGCACTACTACTTGGTGCCTGGCACCATGATTTTTTTGATTTTTCCTACGGCTGCGATTCTTTCTTCTGCCATTATATCAGCAGCCTTATACGTTGGAACATTGTCTCTTTTGGCTATCTCAAACACTTTCTTGCAGGCGTCATAAATTTTGGCTGTGTTTTTTAAGGCATTTTCTCTATTGTATTCACGCCCTGATATATCATCAATAATATTAATAACACCGCCGGCGTTAATTATATAATCCGGCACATAAAGTATTCCTTTTTCTTCTAACATATCACCGTGTTTTGACTCGGCTAACTGGTTGTTGGCTGCACCGGCTATAATTCTACATTTAAATTGTTCAATTGTTTTGTCATTTATTACAGCGCCCCTGGCACAAGGCGAAAACACATCACATTCTACACCAAATATTTCATCAAGACCTACTGCTGTCGCTCCAAGCTCTGCTACAGCTTTATCAATCTTTGCCTTGTCTCTTGTAGTAACATATAATTTAGCACCTGCTTCATGTAAACGCTCGGCTAAGAGTCTTCCCACAGCCCCTAATCCTTGAATTGCTATGGTCCTTCCGGTTAAATCGTCGCTGCCGTAAATTTCATTAACAGCTGCCTGTATTCCTTTGAATACTCCATAAGCTGTTACCGGTGAAGGATTGCCGCTTCCTGTTTCCAGACCTACTATATAATCCGTTTCACAATTAATATATGAAGCATCCTGCTGTGTTGCATTCATATCTTC
>DNNJ01000341.1 GCA_003487955.1 Clostridiales bacterium
TATTTCTTCTTGACTCAGCTCATATCCTAATTGTTTTAATTTTTCATTGAAGGCATACCTGCCTGAATGCTTGCCTAAAACCAATTTGTTTGTTTTAAGGCCTATTGATTCCGGAGTCATAATTTCATAGGTTTCTCTGTTGTTTAATACACCATGCTGATGAATTCCAGCTTCATGAGCAAAGGCATTATCACCTACAACTGCCTTGTTTGGCTGCACTTTGATTCCGGTAATTTGAGTTAATAAACTGCTGCTTCTAAATATTTGCTTAGCATCTATCCTTGTATCTGCATTTAAAATATCCTTTCTTACCTTCAATGCCATCACTATTTCCTCTAATGCTGCGTTTCCCGCTCTTTCTCCAATACCGTTAACGGTGCATTCAATTTGAGTTGCTCCTGCTTTTATTGCTGCAATCGAATTAGCTGCTCCAAGCCCAAGGTCATTATGGCAGTGTACTGAAATATCAACTGTTTTTAATGCCGGACATCTTTCTATAATGGCAGTGATGAAATTATAATATTCATCCGGCATTGTGTATCCCACTGTATCCGGGATATTGATTGTGGTGGCACCTGCTCTAATAGCTTTGTCAAATACCTTTGAAATGAAGTCCACATTGCTTCTCGTTGCATCTTCAGCTGAGAATTCTATATCTTCGCATTTTGATTTGGCATAAGCGACCATCTCTTCCGTTGAGCGGAGTACTTCTTCTTCGGTCATCTGTAATTTGTATTTCATATGCAAAGGAGAAGTTGCTAAAAACACATGAATCCGAGGGTGTGCTGCATACTTTAAACTTTCCCAGGCTTTGTCGATATCTTCCTTGTGTGCCCTTGCTAAACTTGCAACTATGCAGGTTTTAATACTTTTAGAAATTTCTTGTATTGAATGCAGGTCCCCCGGTGAAGCTGCTGCAAAACCTGCTTCGATAATATCTACATTCATTCTTTCCAACTGCTGCGCCATTTCAATTTTTTCTTTTAAATTCATGCTGCATCCAGGTGATTGTTCACCATCTCTTAATGTTGTGTCAAAAATTTTGATAATCCTTTCCATTTTCTTCTCTCCTTTTTCAGTTATGTTATTTGTATTTAATGATTTGTTATTTTCCCACCTTAGGTTTATTTGGGTGGAGGGGGCGCAGGCTCGCTCACCAATCGCAGGCTTCATCACCAATAAAAAAAACCGCCCATGAAGCAAGCATATGCTTCAGGGACGGATCATTCCGCGGTACCACCCAAATTGTCTTTCTATATTTATATATAAAAAAGACCTCTCATTTCAGATTCTAACAAATCTTAGCCTGTAACGGGGCATACGTATTTTCCTACTTAATTCAGAAAATCAGCTCAGGAGTGAGTGTGTTTTCATGACAGTATCGGCTTTCACCAACGCCGACTCTCTGTGACTTGTCATACTGAAAAGTTTTTTCTCCTTCAAAGCTTTTAGTTAATTTTTACGATGATAACACTTTTTAAAATTCTTGTCAACTAAAATTTTTTTTGTAAAAATTGGATGGGAAGAAGCTGGATTATTTAAAAGAAATAGAATAAATATCTATATATATTTATTGTTATGGTATATAATAGGTGACAAGGGGACGGGGGTCCCCCGTCACCTTGTCACGTGAAAGGAAGTATTATGAAAATTAGAAGAAGTACAATAAATGATATTGATGAAATTTTAAAGATATTTGAAGATGCAAGGAATTTTATGAAGGATAGCGGAAATCCAAATCAATGGAAGGATAGTTACCCTGAAATTGCATTGATTAGAAGTGATATTGAAAATAAAATCAGTTTCGTATGTGTTGATGAAGGTAAAATTGTTGGAGTTTTTGTTTATTTTGAAGGTACCGAGCCTGACTATGCAGATATTTACAGTGGGAAATGGCTTAATGATGAACCTTACGGAGTGGTTCACAGGATTGCTTCTGCAGCCGGCAAACGAGGTGTTGCTTCCTTTTGTTTGAATTGGAGCTTTGGACAATGCCGCAATCTAAGGATAGATACTCATCGTGACAATATTCCCATGAACAATTTATTAAATAAAAACGGCTTTGTCCGCTGCGGAATAATTTATATAGAAAATGGCGATGAAAGAATAGCATATCAAAAAGTCGACATTGAGTAATAAATAGAAAAAAAATATTTAAAAAGTACTTGACAAAGCTTATTATATAGTTTAAATTAAGTAACAATTAAATAAATTCTCATCAAGAGAGATGGAGGGAACGGCCCGTTGAAGTCTCGGCAACCTACATATCAATGTAAGGTGCTAATTCCGGCAAAGATTGCTTTGAAAGATGAGGGGACGGCCAATAATCAATTTTCCTCTCTTCATCGGAGGATTTTTTTTATAGGAATGGAGACACACCGATAGAGGTATGGGGACACACCTTTATTTATAAGATAGTCTTTGAGGGAAAAGGAATGTCCCCAATTTGTGAGACTTTGAGGTCAGTCCATGAAGGAATGTCCCCGTAAGAGGAGGAAATCATGAAAAATAATTTTAAACTAGAAACAGCGTTGGTACAGTCATTAGAAGAATTTAAGGAAGGTGAGCCAAGGGTCTACCCTTTAGTGCAAAGCACTACATATAATTACAAGGACCCTGATTTTGTGGCGGGTCTATTTGACTTAACCGAATCAGGTCACATGTATTCAAGAATAAGCAATCCTACGGTGCAGGCTTTTGAAAATAAGATGGCTCTGCTTGAAGGCGGAGTAGGAGCTGTTGCAGTATCTTCAGGCATGGCAGCCACAACAATGGCCATAACCAACATATGCAACTCGGGAGACCATGTAGTTGCCTTATCAACAATTTACGGCGGGACATTTACATTGCTGTCATCAAGCCTTAAAAAACTAGGCATAGAAACAACATTTTTTGGTCCTGACAGCACTGAAGAAGAAATTCTGTCCTTGGTTCAGGATAATACTAAATTAATATTCGGAGAAACAATAGGTAATCCGGGAATGAATGTATTGGATTTTGAAACAATTTCAAATGCAGCCAAAAAAGCAGGTCTGCCATTTGTTGTTGACAATACAATTGCAACTCCTTATCTTTGCAGGCCAATAGAGCATGGCGCAAACATAGTTGTACATTCAACCACCAAATATATTGACGGCCAGGCAACATGTATGGGAGGAGTAGTGATAGATGCCGGAAATTTCAAATGGGATAACGGCAGATTCCACGGACTTGTTGAGCCTGATCCAAGCTATCATGGATTAAGTTACTATGAAACATTCAAAGAACAAGCGTACATTACGAAGGCAAGAACTCACATACTCAGGGATTACGGTGCAGTGCTCAGTCCGTTTAATGCATTTATTAATTTGAGAGGTCTTGAAACATTGCATGTGAGAATGGACAGACACTGTGAAAATGCCCTAAAAGTGGCAGAGTTTCTCGAAGGACATGAAAATGTATTATGGGTAAATTATCCATGGCTTAAGAGCGGTAAATATTATGAAAATGCTGAGAAATATCTGCCAAAGGGAGGCAGCGGAATGATTCTGTTCGGAATAAAGGGCGGAGCAAAAGCAGGAAGAGAATTTACCAAGAAATTAAAGTTTATAAATAATGTTGTCCACCTTGGCGATGTAAGAACATGCGTGCTTCATCCCGGCAGCACCACTCACAGACAGCTTACGGATGAAGAACAAATCAAAGCCGGTGTAATGCCGGAAGCCATAAGATTAAATGTGGGCATTGAAAATATTTATGATATTATAAATGATATTAAATCTGCACTTGAATAGAGCTTGAAAGGAAGATGCAATATGCCAGTTATTATACCTGTAGATTTACCGGCTTACAAAACAATGGAACAAGAAAATATTTTTGTAATGAGCAGAGAAAGAGCTGAAACCCAAGATATCAGACCCTTGGAAATTGCATTGGTCAATTTGATGCCTACAAAAATAGATACTGAAACACAGTTTGTCAGACTGCTTTCAAACAGCCCCATACAAATAAATGTGGAATTGATTCATACAGAAACTTATAAGGCTAAAAATATTGTACAGAGCCACATGAAACACTTTTATAAAAGTATTAATGATGTTAAACATAAAAAGTATGATGGTATGATTATTACCGGAGCTCCGGTAGAGCTTCTTGAATTTGAAGAAGTGGATTATTGGGAGGAGTTAAAACAGATATTAGAATTTTCCCATAGAAATGTTACATCTGCAATGTATATATGCTGGGGAGCGCAAGCTGCACTGCATTACTTTTACGGACTTGATAAAAGAGAACTGCCGGCAAAGGTGTTCGGAGTGTTTGAACATGAAAAGAAACACGATACATGTATGCTTTTAAACGGTTTTGATGATGTGTTTTACGTTCCTCATTCAAGGCACACCGAAGTAGCAAAGGAAGATATTTTGTCGGTGGATGAGCTTATTATATTAGCGGAATCTGAAGAAGCAGGAGTTCATATTGCGGTTATCGATGATTACAGCCGTATATTCATTATGGGACATTCCGAGTATGACCCCTTAACATTAAAAAAAGAATATGACAGAGATGTAAGTCAGAATAAGCCCATAAATATTCCTAAGAATTATTATCCCGGCGATGATCCTTCAAAACCACCTTATGTAAAATGGAGAAGCCATGCTAATTTGCTTTTTAAAAATTGGATAAATATAATTTACCAGGAAACACCTTATGATATAAATAAAATAGGAACGAAAGGCAGAGTTTTCTTTTAAAAATCCCTATTGTTTTATTAAATTTCATCTGATAAGATTAAATCAGATGAAATTTTTTTATTAAAAAATAAAGCGGAGGGAATATGAAAACTAAATTAACGGAACTTTTAAATATTAAATATCCCATACTGCAGGGTGCAATGGCTTGGATATCTGAAGCCCGCTTGGCTGCAGCTGTTTCAAATGCAGGAGGCGCCGGTATTATCGGCACCGGAGGAAGAGAGCTATCTTGGGTTAAGGAACAGATTGGGTTAGCTAAAACATTAACAGATAAACCTTTTGGTGTTAATGTGGTATTGATGGATGATGACAAGGAAGAAAAAATTGACTTAATTTGCAATGAGAAAGTATCCTTTGTAACATTGGGAGCAGGAAATCCCGTTCCTTATATTGAAAAATTCAAAAATGCCGGAATAAAGGTTATTCCTGTTGTGCCTAATACTAAATTGGCTAAGCGGGTTGAAGATAACGGTGCGGATGCTTTGATAATAGAGGGTATGGAAGCGGGAGGACATATAGGAAAGTTAACAACGCTATCATTGATGACTCAGGTTATTCCTGAAATAAATATTCCTGTTATTGCTGCAGGAGGGTTTGCCGATGGCAGAGGTTTAGCTGCTGCATTGGTAATGGGAGCTTCGGGTATTCAAGCAGGAACAAGGTTTTATGCCTCAAAGGAATGTGCTGCTCATATAGATGCTAAAAACGCTATAGTTGCTGCAGGGGATATGGGTACGGAAATAACCGGTTATCTTTCCAACCATTCTATAAGGAGCTTAAAAAATAAGGCTACTGATAAGTATATTGAGTTGGAAAAAGCAAATGCTCCTGCTGAAGAGCTAAGTAAATTAAGAGCAGGAAAAGCAAGAAGTGCACCTGTGGAAGGGGATGTCGAATGGGGGCTTATTCAAGCAGGTCAAAGCTTGTCTGTTATAACTTCAATTAAAAGCTGTGAGGAGATTATTAATGACTTCATTAGAGAAGCAGAGGAAGCATTAAGCAGGGTGCCAGGCACCAAAAAGTAAACTTATCTGTAACGATTATATTTCAATATTTACAGTCACCGCAACATAAATCCTTGGAGCAGAAAAACCTAAAAAGTAAACTTATTAGCCTGAAATTATGACAGCACCCCCGTCCCCTTGTTATCCGTTCCCTTGTCAGGCAAATGAGTTTGCAATAAAGTTTGAATTGTGATAACATAGAGCTATAAGAATCATAGAAGGTGGAAATACAAATGGATTTAATAAATAAACAAGTTATGCATAAAAGCTTTGGTAAAGGGAACATAGTTGATTGTAATGATGATTATGTGGTAGTACAATTTAAATCAGGAAACAAGGACTTTGTTTATCCCGATGCATTTGAAAAATATCTGTCATTGGTTGATAAAAAAGCAGCTGATTCAGTGGATAAAATTCTCGAAAAATTAGAAACAGAGCGGGAAATTGAAGAACAGAGAATTGAAGAAGAAAAAGCAATTGAACTTGAAGAGCAGAAGCGTTTATTAAGGATAGAAAAACTAAAAAAGCACAAAATTCATGACTCCTCCCAGGTTGCTTTTAATTGTAAGGAAGAGGAATTGGAGACTGTTTTTGCTGATTGGAAGATATTTACCGGAAGAATAAAAAGCGGTGTCAATAAAGACAGGATAAACAAATTGGTTCGAGTTCAGCAAAATAGTGCATGTCTTATAACATCAAAGGGTATGGGTGCATCTGAAAAGGACAGATATATAACAGGGTTTTTTATGGTGGATGAAGGTTTTGCCGGCAGAATATGTGAAGATGGATATATTCAGGCCCATGCGGATTACAGAATTAAGCTTACTGAAGAGGAACAAAGGAAAATGCCTTTTTGGAAGTATTATGTAAATCAAAGATATCCTGACAATATGACCTGGTCAGGCAGATATCGTTATTTTGATAATGTAGTAATGGCTCAGATTTTAAAAGATATTGTATCATTAAAGAGTGGCCAGCAAGATGACTCACAGGAATTTTTTGATTATTTTTGTTTGGTTAATCAGATAGAAGAAAAAGATATACCGATGCCTGATGGTCCGTTAATGCGTTGTTTGTAAAATCAATTAAGCTTGTACGAGGGAGAGCCTATGAAATATCCTAAACCGACTATTTTTATGTCACATATTCATGAAAATAAAGTATTGGCATTGATTATCAAAGAGTTAATTGACACGATTTTTGAAAATGCATTAAATATATTTGTTTCATCAGATTCTGAAAGCATTGAGTTAGGCGATGAATGGATGATGAATATAAATAACGGATTGAAACAATGTGACATTATGCTTCTCATATGCAGTCCTGAATCAATCTACCGTCCTTGGATTGCATTTGAAGCAGGAGTTGGATGGTCAAAGGGAATAAAAGTAATTCCATTGTGCTGCTTTGGCTTAACCATCAGCAGTCTGCCCTTGCCTTTCAACCGCTGGCAGGCAGCTAATGCAAACAGGGAAGACAGTTTAAACCGGCTTATGAAAATCATCGCTAAAGAGTTTGAGCTTAAATACAATGAAGTAAGGTGGAAAGATACTGTTAAAGAATACAGTTTAATGATTAAAGGTATAGAAGACGGGGCTTAGTATACTGATTATATATAATTATTGGTGCAACTTTATAAAAGAATATTGTATATGAAAAATGGGATGATTCACTTGAAAATTAAAAGAATCGTCCCTGAAATTTTTTGTCGAAAGTGTTTGCATATGTTGCTGTATTGTGTTAATATTAAATAAATCAAATATAACTTCAACCGATAACGGCAAAGCTAATGAAAGTTAGTGACGCAAAGCTAAGAGGGCCTTTAAAATGGCAGCCAGCTTCCGAAGGAAGTTTTTTACGTTCCTTCTTCATGGTTGAAAAGGAGGGTAAGATGAAAAAAAGATTAAAAAAAGCTTTATCTATGGTTTTAATTATGATCTCTATTTTGGCTTTATTTGCACAATCAGCATTTGCATTCATTGAAGGTTTTTCAGACGAAATTGATAAGGCAAATGAGAAAATTTTAGAAGCAGTAGAGAAAACACAGGAAAAGGCAGCAGAAGAAGCTCTTAAAGGTAATAAGAGCGAAGAAGAATTTAACGAGTATTTAGACAAGTTAATTGAAAAATTAAAAGACAAGACAGAAAAAACAGCTGAAAAATTAATTGAAAAAGCTGCTAAAGAAGGCGTTACAATTGAAAAGACATACAAAGTATTTATTATTTACGACAGAGAAGTAGAGATAGACCCTTTTTACGCACATTAATTAAAATCGGGAATGCAAATTTGCATTCCCGATATATTAAAAGGTTAACTATTTTGAGATACTGTGATAACCGATATGGGAGCAGAAAATATGGACGGATTATTTATTTGTAAGGACAAAAAATACATAGATCAAGTTATAGGCACTTCAACTTTAAGTTTGCTTGCCAAAAAGGATAATTTTGAAGTTATGCTGTATGAAATAAAGGCTGACCGGCCTAACAGCATCACTCCCGGCGATTTCCCGGATTTAATGGAGTTTTATTATATTGCAGAGGGAGCTATTGAAATTGAAGACGGCAGCACTTTAGTAAAGCTCGAAAAGGGAGATTATTTTTATGTCAGCAACATCAAAGAAACAGTGCCTGTAAAAACTATAGAAGATACCAAGATGTTATATATTTCTTCCCAACCGGTTTACAATCTTTTATATACATATTCTGGAGAGCTTCGAAGTCTTTTGGATAAATCTGAACAAAAAGACTTATATACTCATAATCACAGCAACCGCGTACAGGTTTTATCCGTTAAAATTGTTCATAAACTTGGTCTTTCAAGTGAAATGAATTATAATATCGCCCTGGCATCATTGTTTCATGATATCGGGAAGTTTTTTATTCCTGATGAAATACTTAATAAGCCGACAAGATTAAGCGATGAGGAATTTAATTATATAAAAATGCACAGTACGTACAGCTCTGAGCTTCTTAAGGGGAAGTTTATCGATGACATTGCTCATATTGTAGAGGAGCACCACGAAAGACTTGACGGTTCCGGATACCCCAAAGGTTTAAAGGGAAATCAAATACGAATTGAAGCAAGAATTATTGGCGTGGCGGATTCATATGATGCCATGACTACAGACAGAGCTTATCGCAGTGCAATGACTCCAAAAGAAGCCATTGAGGAATTAAAATCTTTGGCAGGTAAGACTTATGACAAAGATGTGGTTTTTGCCTTGGAGAAAGTATTAATTGATGAAGGGGCATTATAACAGCATCAGTCTAAGGGTCTTAGACTGATGCTGTTTTTTCATAGTTACCTAAGGGCGACGCCAGCAGTGGTTTTCTTCTTCTTCTTGAGCATCTTCCAATAATTCAAGCAGACACTCAAATACACATTCGCAGTCGCATCTTCTTTGAGTACCGCCACCGGGACTTACAGAGTTACGATGGCAGCAGTGATTATTATCATTATTATTTACTGCATCTTCCAGTAATTCAAACAAGCATTCAAATACACATTCACATCTTCTTAAAGTACCGCCGTTTGGACTTACTTGGTTATTTTCGCATTTACGGCCGAAGTCGCCGCCAACATTATTATTTCTACAGCTCATAAAAACACCTTTTCATATATAATTTAGGGTCAAGCCCAATATTATACTATTCTTTTTATGAAAAAGTGTGATAACTTGTCTGCGTGATTTTCTGCATTATTTTCTGGCCATGGGGTCTGTTAATATTTCGTAGCCTCCTGTTGCAGCCACCGTTATTAATATGGCATTTATAATTGTCATTACAATGCCTTGTGCGTTTCCTCCCTGGCGTGCAAATAAAAATGTAAGTATTAATGCAATTATAAAGCTGTAAACTCTTACATATGAATCACCGAATTTCTTTTTTACAAGAAATTTGGTGAATTGTACTATCAGCATTGTGGTTGCAGTAAGACCTGCAAAGGTAGTCAGAATATCCAAAGTCATGAAATCATTAAACATATATCCACCTCTTTTCATTTTTAGTAGATTATATGCATCATTATCAAGAATATGAAAGGACGGAGGGGCTGACTCTGAAAAATAGGGTTAGGGCTTCTCACAGTCTCCCTGCACAATAGGGTTAGGGCTTATTTATGTTCTCCGTCTGGGAAATGAGCATTCCTGCAAGCATTAGGGCGCATCCAAAGTATCCTCTTAAAGGCATTGTCTCTTGCAAAAGCAGTATTCCTCCTATTGCTGCAAATACAGCTTCCATGCTTAAGGCAATGGCTGCATGAGAGGGGTTGGCATATTTTTGACCTACAGCCTGCAATGTGTATGCAACACCTGCCGACATTATACCTCCGTACAATAACGGAACGATGGCATCGATAATTGCGCTCATATTTACATCTTCAAAAATAAAGGCAGTTATCAAACTTAAAACTGAGCATGTAGCAAATTGAGCACTGGATAGTTTTATTGCATCCACTTTCTTAACGAATCTATCTATTACTTGAATGTGAGCTGCCCAGAAAAATGCTCCTATAATTTGAAGAAAGTCACCGAATTCAATGGTAAAGCCTTCGTTAATACTCAAGAAATAAAGTCCTGCGGCTGCTGTTAAGGCACCGCTCCAAGTAGTGGAACGGGTTTTTTGTTTTAAAAATATTCCTAATATAGGCACTAATACTATGTATAAACTTGTAATAAATCCCGCTTTTGCTGCAGTGGTATAAATAAGTCCAACTTGTTGAAGAGATGCTGCAATGTACAATATGCTTCCTGCAATAATTCCTGATTTTATAGTTGTTTTAATGTCTGCATCTACTCTTTCGGGGGAATTTTCCAATTTTGAGCTTTTGCCAAAAAAATAAATTACCGGCAGCAGTGATATACTTCCCATGGCAAATCTTATGCCGTTAAAAGTAAATGCTCCTAAATAATCCATACCTACACGTTGTGCAACAAATGCAAATCCCCAAATAGCTGCTGTCAGCAGCAAAATAAATACTGCCTTGATTTCTTTTGATATCATAATAATTCCCCCTTACTCAGTAATAACAATATATTAACACAAAAAGCAAATTATTGGAATAGTAATTTTACCATAACAGGCGGCTCCCTTATTATTCCGTAACTGTTCACTTTATGGCATAAATGAACAGTAACTTCTTAGTTTTTTTACAGCATTGCTTTTCATATTTATAACCTGCCGATATTTTAAATTTAATTTATCCGAAATTTCTTGTATTGAAGCTTCTTGATAGTAAAACAAGTTTAAAACTGTCTGCTCTTTTTCAGACAATTCATTCATGCATTTATACAGTTCATCTTTCTCTTCTTTCAGTATTACCATTGATATTTGATCTTGTCTATTACTTTTTAATTCCTTTCCCGTGGAGTTTAAATATTCAATACTTAATGTGCTTTTTTTAATGCTTTTCTTATAATAGTTTTTATAGAAATAATGCAGTCTTATTTTAACGTATTGAAGAAAATGAACATTTTTTTTTACATCATAATCTTTCAATGACCTAAGAATTATAATATATCCTTCATGCAGCAAATCCTCCGCAAGAGGATTGGAAGGTTTATAATATTTATAAATATTTTTATAAATGAGCGGGTTTAGTCTTTTAAGCAACATTTCCTGATAAATCTTGTCCCCTTTTAGGGATTCCTGAATAATATAGTTAATGTCAGAGTTCATTTTCATCACCCTTGTATTTATTATACTTGCTGAATGAAACAATGCATAAATGGCAATGACCAAATACAGTCATTGGAATTGAGCAAATTCCGAAAAGCTGAAATGTTAAAAGCTCAATCAAATTTTATTTAAAGGAAATGAAAATATATGAAAAATAATATAAAATTCAACGAAATAGAAGCAATGCTGCCCGTCTACGTGAAAGATAAAGGAAACTGCACGGAAATCATAACAAAAGAGGCATCTTTTATAAAAATTGCAACAATTGAAACATGTACAAAAAAATTAGCAGACTATTATAATATAAGCCTATATCACAATCGTATAAATTATGGACAAGAGTTGGGAATTACCAATAAGGTCCCATTGGTCGTAAATGAGAATCTTATTTATATCTACATTAATGTACGAGAACCTATGTTTGCTCACGATGCTGCCTACGGATTATTTGATGTAAATTCTATAGAAAATGTATATGATGATGAAGGCAAGGCGGTAATTGAAATGAAGTCCGGGAAAATGGTTAAAACGAGACAAAGTGTTAAATCTTTGAAAAAAGGTATGCTTAATGCAAGAATTGCCAAAGATATTTACAAAGAAAAACACAATAAATGAGATGCGAAAAATAATAAAAATACTAAGTGACAAGGGGACGGGGGAAGTGTTATCAAATGTCCAGCGAGAACCGTCCCCTATGGGTGTCCCCTATGGGTGTCCCCTATGGTGAGCGGGTATTTTTATTATTTTTAATTGCTGTGCCCGGGATGACTGCTAAGCTGCAATGACTATGATGTCATATTTAAAATCCGTTGGACATATAATATTTTGAGGGGGGAATGTTCATGGATGAAAAGACATTGCAAAGTTTGGTACTTGAAAATAAAGAAATTTTAAATGTCACCGGTGTTGAAGGAGTAGATAACTTTAATGATGAAACAGTTGTGCTTATAACTACAAAAGGAAGGCTTACCATAAAGGGAGAAAATTTAGCCATAAGCAAGTTAAATGTTGATGAAGGCAAGCTTATGGTAAAAGGCATCATTAATTCTCTTGTTTTCTCAGAATATGAAGGACAGAGAGAAAAAGTAAGCTTAGTAAAGAAATTGTTCAAATAATATGGACTATTTACCTTATTCTCAGGAATACATGCTTGCAGTTTCCATAATGGCAGGCGTGTTTCTTGGTTTTATATGGGATATTTACAGGCTTATAAGGCATTATGGCAAGTTTAAAACAGCAGGAACTGTTATAGGTGATATTTTATATTGGATAATCAGCATAATATTAAGCACCCGGTTAATTCTCGACATCAGTTACGGCAACGTCAGGTTTTTTATTCTGATGGGATTTTTAACAGGTGCTCTTTTGTATTTCTATGGAACAAGCAGATATGTTTTAAAGCTGTTCATATTTATAATTGACTCGATTTTAAAAGTTATAAAAACAGTTTTTCATCTTTTAATAGACCCGGTCAAATTTATAATAAGAAAAATAAAGAGCTTAATAAAGAGCTTATTGCATCCTGTGAAGCTAAAATACACTGCAATTAAGAAAAAACTTAAAAAAAGATACAAATTTTTGAAATTCAAATTAAAAAAGGTTTCCAAAAATAGAAAAATGATATATAATAGGAAAAAACGGCAAAGGCGCAAAAGAGGCAAAAGAGGTATGGGGACACACCTCTAGTATAGAGTGAATCTTTGCGGGCAGAGGAATGTCCCCAAATAGCAAAAAAAAGAAGAAAGGAGTAGTCCTTAGGTGAACGAAGAACAAAGAATCATAGAGTTAAAGAAAAAGATTAATCATTATGATTTTCGTGAAAAGGAAAGAGAAATAAAAGAACAAAAAAGAATTAATAAAATGACTGCTCCAATAAAGAAAAAGAGAAAATTCAATGTTATAAATTTTCTGTTTTTAGTATTTGTTATGTATTTTGCTTACACTGCTTTTAATCAATATGAAATGCTTGCAGATCTTAACGGTCAGATAGCAGAAAAGGAAATATTGAAGGCTGAAACTGAAAAGGAGGCATTGGAGCTTAAAAGTGACGTTGAAAAATTAAGCGAAGAAGAGACTCTCATGGAAATAATCGAAAAAATAGCAAGAGATCAATATAAGATGGTTAAACCCAATGAAACCATATACATAGATAAAAATAAAAATGACAATAAGCTTATTCAAGGAATAGGCTCTCAAAAAGACTTGATAAATGAATAAATTTTTATGATTTTAAGCATATTTTGACAGTATTTTACAATCATATTTGCTACCATAGTAGAAACGAGGGGTGAAAATATGATTGGAAAAACACAGGATGAAAAATATTATTTAATCATTATTAACACATTAAAGAAAGAACTTAAACACATCAAAGGAAATTGGATATTGCTTTTGGTGTGTTTTTTTGTTTCAAGGCAAAATGTAATCGATGAAATATTTCCCTTTGCCATTGTTGTTTTAAGCTCATACTGCCACATTAAGGGTCCTTGGCTTTCAATACTGCTTGTGTGCATTGCCGGAATCTTATCAGTGCGTTTTGATTTTGTATATATTATAATGCTTACAGCCATTTACGCATACTATTTTAATTTCCGTAATGAAGGCAAAAAATCAATATTTTTAATATCCGGATATTCTGCTGCAGTATTGTTTTTTTCGAAAACGGCCATTTTAATTGCTGAAGGGTTTAATACCAATGAATTTATGCTTAATGTATTTGAAACAATGTTTATTTTCAGCGCCATAATTTTAATAAACGAAGGAATTAAAACTATAAAAAATATTAAGAAGGATAAAACAGGAAAAACTCAAAGGGTAAAAAGCAAGAAAAAAGAAGATGTTCAGGTTATAAATAATAATGCGGAAAGTGAAGCTGCCTCGACTGTTTCATATACAGCCGCCAATAAAAACAAAAAAATCAAGTATTTATATATATTTTCTGACGATGCCAAAAAGAAAATCACAGAACAGCTTTTATGGCAGAACATTAATGTCAAATTTTTTGAAGTTATTTCAAGCAATAGCTCTTCAATACTGTTAAGCATGACCGTAAAAACTGAAAAAACACCTGAAGAGGCAGAAAGCACAATTGCATTGATTGTAAGAAATATTTCCGGTGCAAAGCTCAGATGTGTTGAAAGGGTTGTAATGTCGCCTAGTTACTATGTATTGAAGTTTAAAAATATTAAAAAAATAAAAATACGCACATACAGTGCAGCAGCCGTTAAGGACGGCTCTGAAGTGTCAGGCGATAATTTTGCATATGCAGGCAGAGCAGACAAGTACTATATGGTTCTTTGCGACGGTATCGGTTCAGGAGAAGAAGCAAACAATGAAAGCAACGGTACTGTTGATTTGATGTCAAAGTTCTTATATTCTGATTTTACGGAAGAGCAAATATTGAGAACATTGAATTCGGTACTGATGATTAAATTAGGAGACGAAAGATACGTCACATTTGATTTCACCATAATAGATTACGGAACAAAGGAAATAAGGCTGTATAAGGCAGGAGC
>DNNJ01000277.1 GCA_003487955.1 Clostridiales bacterium
CCCTGATAATCGATCAGTATATTTGACGGAGATAGCACTTTCCCGGAATTCCAGAGGTCGGCTTTTTCTTCACTTAAGTTGTTGGTGTTGCTGGCTACAAGTATCTGGTATGCAGTTTGTTGTGTACCTTCTTTGTCCGAAATATTTTTCCAGCTAAACCGTGGATGCAACGTATTTATCCCTAAAGGGTTGCGCAGGTTTTCACATTTCAAATCAACAATTTTTGAGATATTACTTGGAGAGCATCCGAGAATGCTCAAAAAAATCAGTGAGCAGATTAGTTTTTCTACTGGTTTTCTTAACTTCATTTGGTATTGTGTTTGGTATGTAATTGTTACTGAAAATTTTCTTACCATAAACAAAGATAGTAAGGAGAAACACATTTCCCCTTACTATCCTTAAAATTTTTCGGATTTATTAATAACCCGGATTCTGTTCAAGCAGATTGTTGATGTCTATTTCGCGTGTTGGAATGGCATATATCATTCTGAAATCGTCAATGATATAGCAACCGTCGTTGTTGGTAGCCTTAACCCAGGGATGGAGCTCTTTTATTCTTTGTCCATGGGCTGTCATAACCTCTTTCACTAATCCTGTGCGCTTTAAGTCACTCCATCTGTGGTTTTCGTATGCAAGTTCATGCCTCATCTCGTCAGATACATCTTTCAGCGTACAACTGCTTAATGGGGGAATTCCGGCACGGGTCCTGACCTGATTGATATAAGGTAAAGCCTCCGTGTTCTTACCTTGCTTTACTAAACATTCTGACAAAAGTAATAATGCACCGGCGTACCGGTATATGGGGAAGTTCTCGGTACTTCTCAAGCTGTATGAGTACGGCGGATGAAAATATTTTTTCACCATGTAGTGATACGTTTTGCCGTCCGGTTTTTGATATCCTTTGGCTTCCTTGATGCTTTCGTAATAGAAATTATCGCCTTCAGAATATCCTTCAACCACAACAATGGATGCCGGTAGTCTGGCATCACCTGCTTCGTAGGAATCAACCATCTCTTTTGTTGGCACTACCCAGCCGCCGCTGGTCCCTGCATAGTTTGATCCTCCTATTCCCATCATATCAACCAGGTTGCTGCATTTGGGTGCAAGCCTCCATGCGAAAGTACTGTATTGACTTGTTGATCCGTCTTCGGTAAATTGTACCTCAAGGATGGATTCCTGGTGATTTTTATTGCTCGGATCAAAAACATCTTCGTAGTTTTCCAACAGCTCGTAGTTCATGTTCGTTATGGCTACCAAATCCTGTTCGGCAGTCTTGTAATCCGGGGTTGATTTCGTCATACTGATGTAGGCACGCAACATTTTTGCGGCACCCATGGTTGCACGTCCTTTGTTGTCTTTGGAGAAATCAACAGGCACGGGTAATCCCAGTTCGATCGCCGTATTCAGGTCGGTCAGCATTTGAGTATAGCATTCTTCCGCAGTAGATCTGGGTAAAAAAGCCTGCTCGGCAGTTGTAACTTCTTGCAAACTAAGGGGCACACCACCGAAGCATTTAACCAGGTCGAAATAATAGAAGGCGCGTAGAAAAAGAGCTTCTGCTTTAACTTTGGATTTTTCAGCATCCGTCAGTTCCGAGGCGTCCACCCTGTCGAGTATGGTGTTTACTTTGGCAATGTTCTGGTAGTTAACCGTCCAACGGTCTCTTATCGGTCCCGCATTTGCAGATACCTCATCATCAATAAACAAGCACGGTTTTTCAGTTGCATTGTATGGGCCACGGTCACCGTAATAGATCGTATAGAAGGCATTGTCCGACCTCATCTCATCCATAAACAAACCGTTATTGGCAATATTCCGGAATCCGGTATATGAAGCATTTAATGCCTGATCAAAATGAGTCATGGTTTTATAAAATGAGGCAGACGTCACATTGGTTTCCGGATATAAATCCAGAAATGATTGACTGCAGGACGATAAAATAAATATTCCTGTAAGTACTATCAATAAGTTTCTTTTTGACATAATTATGTGTTTTTTTTAAATTTATTATTAAAAAGATACATTGATCCCGGCTGTGTAAATCCTTGACACAGGATATGACGTATGATCCACTCCGTAGAAAGAAAGGCCGCCTGTACCGCTGCGGCTAACTTCGGGATTCATGCCCGGATATTTAGTCAGAGTAAGCAGGTTTTGAGCCGTCAGGTAAAAACGCAGGGATTTGATGAATGGATTTGACTTCAGCGGCACTTTATAACCCAATGTTAGATTTTTAACCATAAGGTAGGAACCATCAAAAACCCATCTCGAGTTGGTATAACGGAACAGTTCCGTTGATCCCGTAAGCGTTCTGGGGATATTTCCTTTCCCTGGATTTTCTACGGATCTCCATCTCTCTGCCACTTCTTTTCTTACGTTAAATACTGCGTCAATGTTTTCAGTCCATTCGTAAGTTGCATCCATAATATCGTTACCTACAGATCCAGAAATAACCACACTTGCATCGAAGTTATTCCAGCTGAAAGAGTTGGTTAACCCATACAGGAAGTCCGGATTCGGATTACCAATAAATGTTTTATCTGCCGAGTCAATCTTTTTATCACCGTTGATGTCTTTCATACGAACTGTTCCAACGGTTGATGAGGCATGCTTGGGCTGTGAATCATACTCTTCCTGAGTCATGTAAACGCCGTCATATACATATCCATAGAACATACCCAACGGTTTCCCAACAGCTGTTCTGTTATAGTCAACCTGGTTGTTGTAACCACCTATCGGAGTATCGTTTGTTCCCAGTTTAACTGCTTTGTTTCTGTCGAAAGTGATGTTGAAGTCAGTCGACCATTTAAAAGCGCCGGTTAAATTTTTTGTCTGCAAGGTAAATTCATGCCCCCAGAAACGGAATTCACCAATGTTGGATTGTATGTTGGAGAATCCTGAAGAATAAGGGATATCTATCTGGTAAAGTAATCCGTTGGTTACTT
Source organism: Clostridiales bacterium (assembly GCA_003487955.1). Taxonomy (GTDB): domain Bacteria; phylum Bacillota; class Clostridia; order Tissierellales; family Sedimentibacteraceae; genus Sedimentibacter. The sequence continues at coordinate 2,946 of DNNJ01000277.1, forward strand.
TATTGTAATAATCATACATAAAGAAAACGCGGTCTTTGTATAGACTTACATCAGCACCAATGTTCCACGATTCAGTAGTTTCCCAGGTCAGGTTGTTGTTTCCGATATTTCCTAACTGACGGCCGGGAACAATTGTTCCGTCTAGCACATAGTTATTGTTGTTTACAGAGGCGATGGATGTATAATTACCGATATTGTTGTTACCAACTTTACCCCAGCTGGCCCGCAATTTTAGAAAACTCAAGTTGTTGACATCTTTTAAGAAGCCTTCTTCGCTGGCCACCCAACCCGCAGAAAATGAGGGGAAGTTGGCCCATCTGGCGTTTGCTCCAAAACGAGAACTTCCATCCCGTCTGTAAGAGAAGGAGAGGATGTAGCGGTTCATGTACTCGTAGTTGAACCTCGACAGCCACGACAACATGCTCCATGCAGATTTTCCGCCGCTTCCAACTTTTGTTTGTGCAGCATTGAAAAAACCAATTTCGTCGCTGGGATAGTTGGATGCATTTATAGTGGAGGAGATATCTTTGGATTTTTGAGCTGAATAACCTAAGAGAACGTCGAAATCGTGAACTTCGTTAAATGTTTTTTGATAGGTTAATGTATTTTCAACCAGCCAGTTTTCGTAGTTGAAAGTGTTGTACGAGCCATATGCCGGATTGGGGGGCGCAGAAAACATACCACCACTTACGTATGACGGTACCCATCTTTCCTGCCTGAAGTTACCCATATCGGCGTTTGCACTGATACGGTATTTCAGTCCTTCTGCCAGTTCAACCTGCGCGTAAGTGTTTACTGTTCCGCGAATAGTTTTGGCGGGGTTCTGCCTGTCTCTGAGAACTAAGTAATAATTCGCGTTACCAAACATTCCCGGAGGAGAGTAGGAAATGGGATAGGTACCATCTTCGTTCTTGTATTTCAACGCCGGATCCATTAAGAAAGCAGATCCAATGATTTGCCTGTCAATACCGATTCCGTCCTGCACCTGGCGATCGATGTAAGATGCAGATAAATTCATCCCGAAAATAATGCGGTCAGACGCTTTAAATTCATTGTTTGAACGAACAGAGAACCTGTTTGCATAAGAGTTTATGATAGTTCCTTCAGTGCTGTTGTAATTCAAATTCACAGACGATTTAACCACATCCGTGCCGGTTTGTAAACCCAAATTGTAGTTTTGGGAATTTGCTGTTCTCAATAACACTTTATACCAGTCGGTGCCTTCCGATACCGAAGCAGGATTTGCATATTGTTCAGGTACAGGAGTTGTTTTTCCTTCGTATTTTTGTGCATCTTCATAATACTCCTTTTTGAATTGGGCGAACTCGCGGGCGTTCATTACATCAGGCATTCCTCTGCTGGACACATCCTGAATCCCGTAATTTGCATTAAACGTGATTTCCGTTTTTCCGGATCTTCCCTGCTTTGTAGTGACAAGGATGACGCCATTCGCCGCGCGTGAGCCATACAATGTGGTTGAAGCGGCATCTTTCAAAATTGAAATAGATTCAATTTCATCGGGAGACAGTGTTTCTAATCCTGAACTGCTGGGGAATCCATCTATTACAACTAGCGGGTTATTACCTGCATTAATCGAAGCTTGTCCCCTGACCCTGATGGACAGGTTTCCGTTGGGTTCTCCGGAGTTGTTCAGAATTTGAACACCTGCAAATTTACCTTGCATTTTTTGAGTAATATTGGAAACAGGCATGTCAACCAATTCGTCAGTATTTATTCTGCTCATGGCGCCAGTCACTGAACGTGCCTTTTGTGTACCGTAGGCAACAACAACCACTTCGTCAAGCAGTTCGGTATCTGTTTCTAAAATAACGTCTATCGATGTTCTTCCTCCAACCTCGATAATTTGTGATTTCATCCCCACATAGGACACTTCCAGTTTAGCATTAGACGGTACGTTGGGTAATATATAGTTACCGTCAATATCAGTTATTGTTCCAACTGATGTGTTTTGTACTTGAATAGTTACGCCTATCAAAGGCTCTTTGTTTACGTCGATCACTTTTCCCTTTACCGTAATATTCTGGGAAAAGATTAAAAAAGAGGACAACATACACATGATGGTTACTGCCATTGTCCGTCTAAATAAAATTGCAAAATTCTTCTTTTTCATTCGTTGTTTATTAAATTTAAATTGTTCATGATTAAATTAAATTTCAAATTAGAGTATTTCAATTAAATGGAATTGCCGTTTATCGCACATTAGATTTTTTATAAATTTTTACAAATTTAGATCCGCAAAAATAATGGATGTGATCGGGGGAAACCTAATTAAAATGACACTTGTACTGTCTTTTTTGATATAAATTTTGAATTTAATGTGACAAAATTCTTGTTTGTTCCAATATTATTGAGTGTAAGGTGTTGTCGATTAATTATATAATGCGATTTTTCTCTCAGTAGGCTAATTGTTTTTTTTATTTATAGGTTCTGTAAATATTTCACAAAACACCTTAAGTTTATTTAGTTAATGCTATATTTTTAGTTAAAATTAACTTCACAGTTCCTCCCAGGCCAGACTTTCTGAAAAAGGTCTCTTTGTTGTCTCGTTCAAATTTTTGGATGTTAGTTTGGGTAAAGCGTTCTTCTTTTGAGAGATAACTGTCTCCGATCAATCTGTTTACCCATGAATTTGTTACAGTAATCACAATTTTATTGTTCCCCTCCTTAATATAGGGTGTTATGTCAACGGTAAAAGGGGCAATCCAGCAAACACCCGCATTTTTTTCGTTTATACTTACAGAGGCAATATCTTGAACATTCCCCAAATCGAGACATATGCTTTTCCCTTTAATGTTATCTTCATTCAGGTTAAAAGTACTTGAATATTCTGCCGAACCGGAATAGTATTTAATGAGTTCATCGGGTAAATCACTCCAGAACATCAGGCTGTCCATAACAACCTTTTGTTTGGGGCCCCATTCTCTGTTAAAACTCAATTCCCACGGGTTATCAAGAATTTTTTCTACGTACGAGCTCTTTTCAGTAAAAGATGACGTCTCATTGTCAGACCAGGAAAGTGTATACGTTCCCGGGTGCAGAACCTGGCCGGAAATTTTTTTATGTTCCTGCTGAAATTTAAAGTTTGGGGAGGTGGAAGCAGACAGGCTCAATTCAGGAAAAATTTCTATTCCATTTCTTTCTATTTTTGTAATGTGTCTGTCTTGTTTCTTTTTTCTGAAAACAATAATTTTGGAGCCTTCAGGGGTAAAATGCAAAGGCACATGTGTATATCCGTTCTTTTCGTAATAAACGGGAATTT
>DNNJ01000114.1 GCA_003487955.1 Clostridiales bacterium
GTTATAAATTTCGGGAATGCAGGTTATATGTTAGAAAAAAACGGTTTACAACTACCTCAAACAATATTCATCCCCCCCATCGCCGGGTCATATTGGTAAGGAGTAAGTAAAAGGACTGCTTCTAATCATGATCATGATTGGAGGCAGTCCTTTGAATCTAGCTCTGTATATCCCGTTCCCATATACTATAATCAACCCGATGGCGATAACCGTCAATACGGCAATGGTAGCATGCTCATACCTTCAATTGCTTGCACGCATATCAGCGCATGCAAAATTGACAACACGCAGGGTCACAGCCGTTTCTGAGTAGTTCGCCAGATTAAGGGGGATCCATTCAGTAGGCTTACCGGACTCACGTTTTTTTCTCAGCCAGTATCTCAGCTGGTGAGACTTAAGATCTTGCTCCGTGCACTAGGCAGTTACACCCTGGCCGCTAGCCTTAAACTCCGACACTCTGGTGGACCTAAACTTATATAGTTGTTGCTTGCTCCTAGCCCTCAGGCAATTTCTTTAGAAATTGTCCCATGGGGAAGGAGGTGATGTCTAGGTGTGGAGTATTTGACGCTTATGTACAAAGTTAAAGAAGTTAACCGAGGGGCCCAGCCAATCAGTATAGCTGCCAGTCCTATCATTGCCTGAACAATAGGGCTACAACCATGACCCACCCAAAGGAGAGGGGCTCGTCCAGGATAAACAAATCAACATCGGAAGCAAAGGCTGCGACTATGGCAGTTTTTTGGCGGTTGCCTTTAGAATAAGCCCTGCATTCACCACCAAGTCAATACCATCCAAGGCGGTAAACTTGCCAAACCTCTTCGTCAAATTGCTGGTCTGAACAATCTTCATCTCTTCCCGGCCTAAGATGATATATATGAATACTTCGGTTAAAATCTTCAAGCAACATACTGATACTCGACTAAGGAAGGGTTATTTTTTGGGTCTATTCGTGTTTGATTTCCTGGCAGGACTCTTTGAAAGAATGGCATTTGCACATAATTCGGTGAGCGGATCGCCAATTGCCGCCTTATAATTAAAGCCAAGTAACTGCATAGCCTTTAGGGTATCTGCATTTATCAATCCCCGGATGTTTTCAAAAAGGCTTGCATCTAAGTTGGGGTCAAATGTTTTTACCAACTCTAAAACCCGGGATACAGTATTATTCAAATGTACAATATCTGAATCACTTATTTCATACTTTTCAATTTCGCTTTTGTATACTTGAGCGATGCGGATGGCTTCTTCCCTCTCCGCCAGTAACTCATTAATAAGCTCATCATATTTAGTTTTTACTTTTTCTACATCTTTCTCAATTTTAATCGTCTTTATCTTTGAGTTTATTGCTGTAACCGTACCTTTTACCGCGAGTTGAGTCAAACTTATTCCCATTTCCGTTAGCAGTTCCACATTCACGTTCAAGGTTCTCCCCCTCTAATTACGTTAATTCCAAATGTAACCCAACAGAAATAACAAGTCACCAAGCCTATTCTTTTAACATGCTAGCAACCAGCAGCGCTTTGGACATCATCTACTGTTTTAGCTTGAATAAATGAGGAACTTTCCCTTGCGGCCTTCTCTATGGATTGATATAATTTTCTGCCTATACCTTTTCGGTAAAACGCCTTCTTAACTCTCATACAATCAGATCCGCACCCCCAATTCGTCCATAAGTACTTTTACACTGACTTCATGGCTGGACAACCCACTAAGACGAAAGGAGCCTGTCCAGCACGACAGAATCCAATTGCTTACACAGGTTAGAAAAGCTTGTCAATCCTTTTCATGTGCTACTGTGGCCCAGCATCGCCTACGTTTAGCATTCCGCTCGTTTAATATGGGCTGCCGCACCTAAATTAAAATTGTTGAAAACGTTAGCCACAAGGGTAACCTCGTAATCAAATTTTGATTGTTTATGGGTATTCCATGATTGGGGATATCCAATTGGGGCTCCAACAAAATGTTGACAAACAAGTATTATTGTTACCGATACGATAAAGAAGATAATGCAATTTCAATTCTCTTATAATCAAAATTGTATTTAGATAGTATAAGCTGAATGTCCTGCTTTGAGACTCTTGATTTTGGACCAATAATAATCTCTTGAATCAGATCAGATTCACTATTAAAAGATAAATCGTAAAACGGAACAATCATGTTATTCTTAGCACAAAAGTCTATTGATTGTAATGTTCCTGAGTATCTTTCTATCGGTGACATAGATTCTAACAATTTATTAATCGGCGTGTGTGAATTGAATATTAATCTCCACTCATTTTCCTCAAAAAAAGCTGGATTTTTATATTTAAGACTATGAGAATATATATTTTTGATCATTGAATTCAAAGTGCCATCTGTTCTGCTTAGTTGTATTGTCTGCCTATTCTTTATGTATTTTTTGTATAGCCTACTATAATACCTTTCTATACATTGCTTAATAAAAACCTTCTGCCGGGGTTCAGAATATACAACCTTTTCGAGCGTTAAGTATTTTCTGTTATCATAAACAATCTTCGCCAGCGCCTCAGTTGAGAAGGCAATTGAAACCCCTGTTCCATCTTGAGCATAGCCTCGCCATTGGCTCAACATATCCCCCTCTTCGCTCAGGCAAAAAACAAAATCCATATATGCAATATAAATAAAAAACTTTTGAGTTAGCTTCTGAACTACAGATTTTATTGCTTCTAAGTCAAGATAATTGTCATAAGAGGCTTTTACGGGGTTTTCGAAAAAAAGTTCTTCTATACATTCATCAATATGTTTTAAGCACCATTTCTTTTCCATAAAATCGTTTGTTTTATTGACATCTGACAAACGTATTGTCTTGTTCTTTATTATATTGCAAAAAGTTTCGATAGTACAATAGTGGAATAACATGCTTTGCTTTAGTTTATTGTCCACACATACCCCTCCCCTACTCGATAACCCCTGTATGTTTACACTAAAGCCTAGTGTACACTATGGCGTGCCTTGGACATACAGCAATCGTAAGGCAGCGGTTCGCTTAATCCTAGGTGTTGTAGAGGTCTGGATAGACGGTCAGCTGTTAGTCATAATAGTGTTTACCGTCCACGTATAGTCGTTATGCTGCCTGGTCAGTATTTTGGATTACTAGCCGCGCAGAGACATGCCTTCCCACGTCCAGCCACGTGTCAAATCTCAGCAGAATATGTTGAAAAACGAGTCCACTGAAGCTGTATGACCAGCTCGGAAAGATGAGCGTATGGGTATGAGCGAGGCAGAATAGTAATGACAAGCACAAAGGCTTCGGAGAATGGGGTGAACTGCTCGGGGATCGTGTTTTAAGCTATATTGGATAGGCTATTGCATCACGCATATATTCTGAACATACGTGGGTCTTAAAGACGGCTTGCGACTGATTAAAGAAACTTAAAGACATGCGGATGGGTCAATTTATATCCAGCCTGGGCATCATCTATTCTAAGTCGTTTTCAGCATTCTTTGTTTCGATTAACTGATAATAGTCTGGATCAAGAACGAACTCGTCCCCAGTCTCGTTATACCAATCATTTGCTAAAGTAAGAATTTCATATAAGCAGCTAGCAAAGGATTGAATGGCCCCTTCTTGAATTGTGTGTGGAGACGTTAAACATTTCGGATCAATATAGGACATCGTTGCTGAATACAGAACTGCTCCTGAATCCGAACCACACTTTTTCAGCAATAAGTATGAATTTGACGGATTCTCCTCATTCAGTGATTTTCCTGGTACGACCATGAAATATGATGATGGAGCAAATACATAACTAAATAAAGGGTACTTTGCTCTAATGGATATCAGATACTGATATGTTCTTATTAAATCCAAAGCCTTTATTATAATAACGGCCCATTCTATCGGATAAATATTTGATGTAGTAACTGCAGAAAATGCACTAATCAATCCTTTTTCGGCGTAGCTCAAATCATTATTTGCAAAGAAACCGAGAATTGGTGTTCTTTCTTGAATCAATGATATAAGGGTATCTTTATCCAACGCCAGCAACTCCGAGACATGTGACAACGCATCTGACATAGTTACGGTGTTGTATACTAAGCAATTAATTTGTTTAAGTATTTCTAAGAGGCAATAGTCTATTTTACCTTTCATGTAATCCCTCAAGGGATTAAATAGTAGCCCTTTACTGTGAAGTAATATTATTGCCTTCGATATCTCTTGTGTCAGGTTCTTTTTTGCATTCATTCCACTTGAGTTATAAAAAAGTATTCGTCTGTGTCTTAAATCAAAAGGGATATCCTTAATAGAGCCATACTTAATATTATATAAACAAATGATTTTCTCCCACCCTAATGTTTTTGCAGCGTAACCTAATTCAAGTAAGACATTGGGGTTGGGGGTTTTTCGCCCCTCATAATTGGAGTTAATTATCGAGATATCACATATGAACACGTCACTTTTCGCTATTTTATTAAAAATAACCTCCACAATATCTGGTGAGCCTGCTTCCCCCCTTGTGTCACGTTCATAATCAAGAAATAGTCCCAAATCTACATCTGAATTGTTCAATTTTACGGCTCTTTTAATACATGTTTCTACAAAGGTTCGGTTATCATTATTAGGCAAATCCGACTGCCATGAATAAAATATATTACACTTCAATCCAAACATCATCCTTATGACATAATGATGATAGGCCGGTCCGAATCAAGGAGGTGACGTCTCCGGATATGTAAAGCTCTTGTACGCTGTCCACCCGGACCTTTTCAAGACTCAGGATGTCTGAGGCTTGCCAGCACTCCTCTGTCTTGATGGTGTTTATGAACTCCAATTTCGCTTTTATCTGAGGGATTCTTGTCTACCTATCCTGTCAACATCTTCGCATTACTCCTATCTATGCGTGGTAAAATTAATATAACAGTACCTAGGGACAGATTGAATGTCTGCTCTGTGCGCCTGGATCAATTATAGCATAACATGGTAATCTCTGGGAGACATGGAGGAAATTCTAATGGTGTCAAGTCATTGTAGGTTTTTAAAAGAACCTCACTTGGATCGCAGTAATACTATTCAAACCTTTTAACGCCATACGGGTTAAATTACTGCCACCGCTATAAATGGGAACGTTGTTCAAGTTTTCCCTGCCTAAATTTCGTTTGGACTCAGGCGCTTTAATTCTTTTTTGACTTGTTCTTTTAGTTCTACGATTACAGGTGCTGGCCGGCACATGGCCAGGCACTGCAACTTACGTGGGGATTTTGCACCCCGT
>DNNJ01000121.1 GCA_003487955.1 Clostridiales bacterium
ATATGAGCTTTCAGATAGGCTTCAAAATTATCTCTTTCGTGATAAACAAGGTCTTTTAACCTGTTGGGGAGAGGGATGAAATCATTTAACACTTCATCGCTTTCAAAGAACCGGTCGGGCGTGATCCTGGTCTCAGTGATCAGTGCATCTGTTCCCACTGTCTCTCCGAATACTTTTGTGGCATAATCCGATAGAAGTTGGGGAGCATCAACTCCCGAGCCAATGGTGGCAGAAGTGCCTATGGGGCAAAGTTGTCCGGGTTCAATGGTCAATTTCAGTTTTAATCGGCGGATCAGGTTGGCGACATCTGTTCCCTGGGCACCATCGTATGTATGCAGCTCATCCAACACCAAAAAGCGAAGCAAGCTCGGGTCGACAACATTGTGGTTCCACAATCTCTGAAAATTGTGCTTCATCAGTGCATAATCGAGCATCTTGAAGTTTGTAAGCAGGATATCCGGAGGAGCATCAAGGATGGTGTCTCGATGCTCTACGATATGATCCTCCTCCATGACCTTCGGGTATTGCCCTTTTGGTCCGTTTCCCTCACCAATAAAAAGGCCGGCGCGTACTCGTCCTCTCAATCGTTCGTCTTTGTAGATAATTTCTGCCAATCGTTTTGCCTGGTCGGTTGCCAGTGCATTCATGGGATACATGATGATTACCTTGATACCCGGGCGATGTTGTTGACGGAAACAGTAGTCCAGAACCGGATAGAGAAAAGCCTCGGTTTTTCCCGAGCCCGTACCTGTGGTGATGATGGTTGGTTCGGGTTCTTTACCCTGAGTGGAAAGCCTGATCCAGGAGTGTACCTGATGATCGTAGGGTGTCCAGTCCGGTTTTATGGTCAGAGGAATTTGATCAATCGTCCCTTGTTCCGCTTTTACAAATGGTAACCTGAGCGACACATACGGTCCTTTGAACATTCCCAGAGTGGGATGCTCAATGAACGCCTCAAATGCACGGGCCACCTCCCGTTTCCGGAAGGTGAATGTCGCTTGCAGGTATGACTTGATGGACTCCTTTATCTCGATGGCTTGTTGCAGGCTCAGCATAATGGATTCAATTTAAACTTTTCCTCGAAAAACTGCCACGCTCTCTTGTAATCCTCCACTCGGTCGCACTTGGTAAAGGGTGCATGGTAGGTTACCTTATCCCCAAAATACAGTTCTGATTTGGTGATGGTATGCTCGTAGGTTTCGCCAGCTGACATATCTTTTATTCTCTCCCAATTGGGTCTATCCAAACCAACACCCACAAGTCCTTCGCTACAAGTAAAGACAATATTTCCTTGTGCATCGTACCAAGTATCGTCTTCGTTTTGCTGAAGTATTGGAAACTGAATGTTATATATAGTTATTAACTCATTTAAACTTAGTCCCAACGCCATTGCAGATATGACATCTATCTCTACAAGAGCCATTCTGCGCTCAAAATAATTGCGTAACGGAGTATTCCAATTCCATTCTTTAGTCAATTCGGTAAAAAATTTCAGGCGAGCATCATCCACAGACCACTCCTCTTGTGTAAAAGCAGGCCGAAAACTTTCTTCCCAAAGTTTTTTATAATGTATTGTGATACAATTCAATAAAAGTATCCTTGCCTTTATTGAATCTTTGTATTTTTTTTCAATACCAATTGGAAGCTTTTCTATTCGACTTTTAGTCAGATTTGTAACAGCTAAAGTTTTTATAAAGAAGTCGTAAATTATGGATGATGTAAGGGCTGCTAATTCAATAAAATCTTCATTTGTAGAAAAAACGACACTAATTACTCCATATGTATGGGCCATTTTTGGAGGAATAATCCCAGTGTTCAAAGTCCTTTCTCTAGAAGGACCAATCATTTTTCTGAATCCTAATTTATAACTTAAAAGCCAATCATGATAGGGTAGCGTTTGAAAATTTAATGAACTAAGTTTATCAATGTATTTTATGGTATCAGTAGGAACAAAATTTGTTCTCGCAATAAAATATTCATTAATTTTACAAAGATCAATAACATCATAGTGTGAATTGTGTGTGCAGGTCATTTTTGGAGATTTATATAATGGATTGCCCACAAAAATATGTGGCCCAGAATAAATCATTTCAAGAGCATCGAAATCTGGAAATTTTGTTAACTCCTTTATGAATCCTGAGTTTACATCAATGGTTTCATCCCAACAAACGGTGATTTTTGTTTCTAAGTCTGCTACAGTATTGGGGAATGCTCCAATTTTATCTATAACCTGAATCACTTCATTGGCGTGAATTGAAACTAATTTCGTCGAGCTCCATTCAGTAGAGTTCTCAAAAATTTGAGCCATCATACGTAAGGTTTGTTCTGTTACCTTTATACACCTTGAAGGATGTGGTTGGATATTCCATTCAAAACTGTCTGAGATTTTATTTTTGACTTTTATACCTCCCACACTTGAATTTGTATTCTGACTCACTAGACATAAATCTATCGTAGAAGGATGGAAAAGGTTATTTATATTATAAAATAATACATTCGTTGCTTTACCAGAATAGATATGAATACCAAAAGGCTTTTGTGAATCTACTTCCGAAAAGAGTAATAAGTTGTTTACAAATTGAAAATGATATTTTAAATGTTTGTATATGACCTCACGCATTATTTCACCTCTTGCATCAGTATATAAACTTTCAGGATGTATTAGCCCCAAAAATCCATTTTCATTTATCCAATTAAACCCATGCTCAACAAAACATTTATATAAATCCGATTGCTGCCCTTTGAGTAAAGGGTAGTTTTGATAAGCATTTAAAAATGCAGATAATGACTCACTTTCAATGTTTTCAATAAAATATAGTTTTTGTTGTATTTCAATATTTAAGAAATCAGATTGCATGTTTCTTATATCTGGACCCGACATCCTTCTTATTAGAACCTCAGGAAAAATCTCTGCAATGATATTTTTTTCTTCAAAAGTAGCTTTCAGCCACGGCGGATTTCCCACAGCAATATCAAAACCATTTCGTTCGCGGAAAACTTCGATAAATTCCAGTTCGTAGTGGAAGAAACGGTATTGTTCACTGTATCGCCGCACCAAATCGGCCCGTTCGTTCTCAAAGAGTGAAGCAGCTGATTTTCTCAATGCCTCGGTGAGCTGCTTCTCAATCTGGTTTCTAACTTTTCGATAATCACGCACCGCCTCATCATCTTCTGCAACAAGCGTTGTGGCTTCCTCCAAGTCGATATTCAGTATCTGCACCAGATCGGTGTGCCACTCCTGGCGGGTGGGTAGCTCGGC
>DNNJ01000280.1 GCA_003487955.1 Clostridiales bacterium
TCTTTCGACACCCTAATCATATAATATATGTATCAAACAATATATGTGTTAATAATATTTCCAGAGTTTTGGATTAACCGTGTAAGGTATATAGTTACTTGATAAAAATTCGTATCCTTTCAGGTTCCATACAGGAATCAATGTATCTCCCTTAATAAAAGGTAATCCTGCATCAACTATCATGCCGGTCTTTGCTGTTTTATTTTCCGCTTCAACTTTGCTCCAATTTATTTTATTATATGTTTCTTGATTTATCATACCCGTTTCATAGGATTCATTTTTTCTCAAGCTATTTAACGCTTTTCCCTGACCGCTCTCATTATTATTCATATGGAAACCCCCAAACATTTTCTTATAATAATTTATGCGGTCATTGGATATATAATATCTAATAAAATCAATTTCTTGTTTAAACTCCAAAGAAGTTAGTCATTAATTAAGTTGTTATTTATTGCTATTTTTGATATACTATCATTGTAAAGCATTGTTTGAGGAGGTTTATGGAATGGAAAGTTATTCTTTTAAAAAAAGAGAGGGGTTTCATATGAAATACCATGCTAAACAAACAAGAAAAACCGTTAGTATTATTCTGTTATTATGTATTATTTTTAGTTCCTTTCCCAGCCTTGCTTACACAAACTTTGAATCTTCAGATGGCTATGTACAGCAATCCGCTCATGAGGCAGCACTTAATTCCTTAACCAACCAGCTTAACAGCAAAGGTATAGGTTTGTATTCAATTATGAGCGAGGATAATGTTATCTCGCCTTCCGGATTTGATTTTGGGACAAAGGTATCATATGAAATAAATGAGCCATTAATTATTAATGATAGTAATGAGATAACCACAGTAATTACATTTAAGCTAAGTTCCCCAAATGATAGAGAAGTATCCTTTGATTATAAAGTGTACCCCGGTAGCGCTTTTTTGTATACACATTATGAAGGTGTTGAAAATGGCAGCATTGTCTTTCCAGCAGAACAAACCGAAATAAGTATAGAGATTAAAATTAAGAACAACTATGAGAAGGATAGTCCCTTAGCTTCGAACCATGGAGAAATTTGGACAGGAGAAAGAGTGTTTTATATCAGCTGCTATAATATAAACAATGCTCTGTTTGAAAGTGATAGAGAAGTTATGACTGTTCCTGTAAGGATTGAAAACGCTCTCAATCTTAAACAGATATACGAGAATGCTGCCAATGTCTTTATGGCTGATATATCTCAAATCCAAAATGCAGAAAGCGTTCTTGATACTGAGGGTAAATATGTCAACACAGGTGCAGTAATTAATATTGCATCAGCTTCAGCCATAACAACAGACGTGAGAAAAATGATAGACATTGGTACCTTTTCTCACCTAAATTTGCCCATTGGATATTTTTTGAATGAATTAGGTGCAACAGGGGAAGTAAGTTTACAAATTGTAAAAAACTATGCTTCTTCCTCGAATTATGATTTTAATATGAACACTTCCATAGAAGCAGCAGAAGAAATAATCGATTTTGGATTCAATGATGCTTCATTGGGTGATTTATACATGGGTCGTAATAATGAAGCAAACGGTGCGGTTAAGTCCTTAGACATCAGTTTAAACTATGATATTACAGACAATGATACGGTATATACTGTGTTTCATGACGAAGATGGTAATTATGTTCAATATCAGATGAATTTTGAGGATAAAATAAAACCGGAACCTATAGGCAGCGAAGCACCTACAGGTGTATATTGTTTAGGAGAGAATATACCGATAACCGTTACATTTAACGAAGCTGTTTTAACAGATGATATAAGTATAAAGGCAAATGGTACTGTTTTGTATCCTGTTGAAAGAAAAGGAACAATTTCCGAAGATGTGAGCTTTTTGTATGAGATATGTCCTGATTTTGACAACTTGATTGATATACAAGATGTAACAGGTGCAGTTGACTTGTCCGGTAAAGAACAGGATGACAGCATGACGTACAACAATCAGATTACAGTCGTTGAGCTTAAATCTTACTCCACTGAAGAACTACTGTCTTATTGTGCTGATACGGAAATAGTGGTGAATCAAGGCAAGAGCATGAATGCCGAAGTTGATATAATCCTATCCCTCAAAGAAAATGTAGAGCTTTCAGATTATCTCTCAGAACACAAGGCAGAGGATGGTCGTATAAAAACAATCAAGGCAGTATTAATAGGAGAGAACGGAAGTTCTTATGATGTAGAGCTTTATACTGAAGATGAATATTCTATTACTCAGCTTAAAGGAAAATTCACAGCGCCGTCAAGTTCTGAAATATCAGATACTAATTATATAGCTGAAATATATTTTGATGAAAATGAAATTAACAATTTTGAATTAATATATTCTTTGTCAAAGCAATATACCCTGCCTCAAATTATATATATTGATAATGAATCTGATTTAGAAATATTATATGAAAATTGGCCTGCAGAAAATAAAATATCATCCGGCAGCATTGAGCCGATTTCATTGGGATACAACATTAAAAACAATGCTACATGGCAGGAGCCGGATGACCTTGTGTGGGCTTCAAGCGACAATACTATTGCTTCAATCACCACATCAGGTGCAATTTTACTGACAGGAATACCCGGCA
>DNNJ01000401.1:0-2145 GCA_003487955.1 Clostridiales bacterium
GCACTTTTTATATTTTTTCCCGCTTCCGCACGGACATGGGTCATTTCTGCCTACCTTTTTCTCTTTATTAACATGAGGCTGCGGCTTGCCTCCAATGCTGTCTGCATCCCCGCCGCTGGCACCTGTTATTCTTGCTACCTGCTTTCGCTGCAATTTTTCCTGTGGCCTTACCCTCATCAGCATTTTAACCGTGTCTTCCTGTATTGCGGAAGTCATTTCTTCAAACATGTCAAATCCTTCTATCTGATAAGCCCTTACAGGGTCTTCATTTCCAATGGCACGAAGACCGATTCCCTGTTTCAGCTGGTCCATGGCGTCTATATGGTCCATCCATTTTGTATCAACATTACGAAGGAGGACAATTCTTTCCACTTCTCTGAAAGTTTCTTCCCCAAACTCTGCTTCCTGCCTTGCATAATGCCTGTCAACGACAGTTCTTACTCTTTCTCTTAAGTCTTCTCTTTTTATATCTTCAGGTTTTACTCCGTCAAAACTGATTAAAAGCGAGAATATTTCAGCTATATATTTGAAAAATCCGGTTAAGTCCCAATTTTCATTGTGTTTGTCTTCGGTTGTATACATGTCAAGAGCCTTGTCAATTAAGGAATCAATCATGTTTGAAATATAATCTTTTAAATCTTCTCCTAAAAGCACCTTTCTTCTTTCTGAATAAATTACTTCTCTTTGCTTATTCATTACATTGTCATATTGGAGAACATGTTTTCTTATATCAAAGTTTCTTCCTTCAACTCTTCCCTGGGCTGTTTCGATTGTCTTTGTCAGCATTCCTGCTTCTAAGGGCTCATCTTCAGGCATTTTTAATGTTTCGATTATTGTTTTAACCTTATCCCCTGCAAAAAGTCTCATTAAATCATCTTCCAAGGATATATAAAAGCGGGTTGAACCTGGGTCTCCCTGCCTGCCTGCACGGCCTCTTAGCTGATTGTCTATACGTCTTGATTCGTGGCGCTCTGTACCGATAATATGAAGTCCGCCTGCTTCTATTACTTTTTGCTGTTCATCTCGAAGTTCATTCTTTGATTCTTCCAATATTTGTTTGTAGGTTTTACGCGCTTCTATTACTTCCGGATCTTCTGTTTCATTAAAACCGTCAGCTTCTGCAATAAGTTCATCGGATAACCCTTTTGACTTTAGTTTATGCTTTGCAATGTATTCAGGATTCCCTCCGAGTACGATGTCGGTTCCTCTTCCTGCCATGTTGGTTGCAATAGTAACAGAGCCAAGCCTTCCTGCCTGCGCTACAATTTCAGCTTCCTTATCGTGCTGCTTCGCATTTAATACTTCATGCTTGATTCCTTGCTTTTTTAAAATTTTACTTAAAATTTCCGATTTTTCTATAGAAATTGTACCTACTAATACCGGCTGTCCTGTTTGGTGTTTTTCAATTATTTCATTTATTACGGATCTGAATTTCCCTATTTCTCCCTTGTAAACAACATCCTGAAAATCGTCTCTTACTACAGGCTTATTGGTCGGAATTTCTATTACATCCACACCGTAAATTTCACGGAATTCATTTTCTTCCGTCTTTGCCGTTCCTGTCATACCGGACAGTTTTTTGTACATTCTGAAGTAATTTTGAAATGTTATGGTGGCAAGTGTTTTTGATTCTTTTCTTACTTCTATTCTTTCCTTTGCTTCGATTGCCTGGTGAAGTCCGTTGGAATATCTACGTCCGTACATAATACGTCCGGTAAATTCATCAACGATTAAAACTTCTCCGTCTTTAACAATGTAGTCGATATCCTTCTTCATTGTGTTTTGTGCTTTTAAAGCTTGATTTATATGATGCGTAATTTCCATGTTTTCCTGATCGGCTAAATTCTCAACGTTGAAATATCTTTCTGCTTTATTAATACCTCTTGCAGTAAGGGTAACATTTTTTGCTTTTTCATCATGTATAAAATCAACGGTATCATCTTCTTCAACATCACCCATCATATAGTCCATCTTTGATTTCTTTTCTTCAGGCAATTGAATTTTTCCCTTCAAGGTAAGTACAAAACTGTTTGCCATTTCATAAAGGTCTGTGGACTTTTCGCCTTCTCCGGAGATAATCAAGGGTGTTCTTGCTTCATCTATCAATATTGAGTCAACCTCGTCTATAATGCAGAAATTCAGATC
>DNNJ01000401.1:2449-2694 GCA_003487955.1 Clostridiales bacterium
AATTCATTGTTGGTACCATAGGTAATGTCTGATCTGTATGAATTCAATCTTTCTTCCTTTGTTATGCCGTGGACTATGCAGCCTACAGTCAGCCCCAAGAAATTATGCACCTTCCCCATCCATTCGGCATCACGTCTTGCTAAGTAATCATTTACTGTTACCACATGCACACCGTTACCTTCAAGAGCATTCAAATAAACAGGCAGGGTTGAAACCAATGTTTTTCCTTCTCCTGTTTTCATTTC
>DNNJ01000401.1:2916-5235 GCA_003487955.1 Clostridiales bacterium
AGCACTATTCCGCCTAAAATCTGAACAGGATAATGCTTCTGGCCTAAAACCCTCCAAGCAGCTTCTCTTACGACTGCAAATGCTTCCGGCAATATATCGTCCTTTGATTCACCATTAGACAGTCTTTGCCTGAATTCGAGAGTCTTATCCTTTAACTGGCTGTCAGTAAATCCTTCCATTGTCTTTTCCAAGGATAATACTTTATCTACGGTAGGCTGTAATCTTTTAATTTCTTTTTCGCTGTATGAACCAAAAATCTTTTCAAAAAAATTCTTCATTTCAGTATCCTTCCATACATTATTCAAGAGAGCTGAAATATCCGGCTGTGTAGCCTGAGCTCCACGCCCATTGCAGGTTAAATCCTCCGCAGTCTCCGTCTACATCAAGTATTTCACCGGCGAAATACAACCCTTTCACCTTCAAAGACTCCAATGTCTTGGGATTAATCTCTGTAAGCTTAATCCCTCCTGCCGTGGACTGAGCCTGCTGCCATGAATTATGTCCTGTAACTTCAAATTTCCACTCTTTTAAAATATCTATTATTTTATATATTTCTTTCTTGTTTAATTTGCCGCATAGTTTATCAAGTTCATCAAAACCTGCTTCATATAAAACTACCGGAATCAGTTTTTTGTTAATAAAGCCAATCATAGCTTCTTCTATCGTTTTATAGTTCATCTTTATGAATCTGTCCTGAAGAATATCATAAAGCTTAAGCTTTGAATAATTGGGAAACATATCGAGGGTTAACCAGGGATTGTTTTTCTTGTTTAACTCTTCAATAACTTTTCGGCTTACTTGCAGAATAGGAGGTCCTGATATGCCGTAATCGGTAAAAAGTATTTCCCCCTCTTCTTTTCTTATGAGTCTATCGCCTGAGTAGGCTTTTACAATGCCGTCAAATTTTATTCCTGATATTCTCTTAAAATATTTCCCCTTTAATTTTAACTGAACAAGGGCAGGAAACGGTTCAATGATTTCATGCCCTAAGGACCTGGCTATTTCATATCCTTTCCCGTCAGAGCCAAGCTGAGGACTTGCTTTTCCTCCCGTTGCCAAAATAACCCTGTCTGCAGTAATCGTATCATTTCCAATAATACTAAATTTATCTTTGCTTTTCCTTAAGGCTGTTACGTTAAAATCAGTAATTTCCATAACCTTAAGCCTTTTTATCTCATATCTTAAAACATCCAACACACTTGAAGCCTGCAGAGAATTTGGATATACTTTGCCGCTTTCATCCACATAGGGGTGTATGCCTAATTCATTAAAAAAGACAAGAGTCTTTTCTAAGCCAAAAAATTTCATAACATCTTCTGTAAGAGCCAAATTTTTTGAATGGTAGCATTCCTTTGACAGATTCATATTTGTATAATTGCATCTGCCGTTGCCGGTTGCAAGAATTTTTTTTCCTACTCTGCTTAACTTTTCGAAAATGGTTACTTCAGCACCGTTCTTAGCTGCAGCTATTGCTGCAGTCAGGCCTGATGCGCCTCCGCCTATTACAGCTATTTTCATAATTTATTCCTGTTCCTTGATGGGTTTGTATGTTTTAAGAATTTGCTCCGCCACTTTAAGTCCGTCAATTGAAGCAGACATAATTCCTCCTGCATAACCTGAACCTTCGCCGCAGGGGTAAACTCCCCTTATATTTGATTGCATTTCATCATCCCTTGTAATTCTTACAGGTGATGATGTTCTTGTTTCAACTCCCGTAAGTAGTGCATCAGGCCTGTCGTAATTTGCTAAAAGCTTTCCAAAAGCTGTTATCCCTTCAGACAAGCTTTCACATACATAGTCAGGCATGCAATCCCACAGGTTTGCAAAGGTACAGCCGGGCCTGTATGTGGGATATATTTCGCCGAAGGATGAGGAAACATTTTTCTCTTTAAAATCTTTAAAAAGCTGCACCGGCGCATGATAATTTGCGCCGCCTGCTTCATAGGCTTTTCTTTCCCAATGTCTTTGGAATTCTACACCTGCCATTGGGTTTTCATCACCGCCGAAATCTTCGGGATTTATCTGAACAACAACGGCAGAATTTGCATTTTCAAGATCTCTTTCATGAAAACTCATACCATTTGTAACAACTCCCCCTGCTTCGGAAGCAGATGCGGTTACAACCCCTCCCGGGCACATGCAGAATGTATACACGCTTCTCCCGTTTTTGCTTTTGTGAACAAATTTATAATCAGCAGGACCTAAATTTGGATGGTCTGCCATTTCTCCATACTGTGCTTCACTTATCATTTTTTGAGGATCCTCAACAAATGATAAGTGAAGCACAGTATGGAGAAATGGCAGACCATCCAAATTTAG
>DNNJ01000308.1:0-734 GCA_003487955.1 Clostridiales bacterium
TTATAAAAAACGGAAGAATAATAGACCCAGTTTCAAAAAGAGATGAAATTGCTGACATATTGATTGAGGAAGGTATTATTACAAGAATTCAAAAGAATATTAATATTGAAGATGAAGTTATATATGCTGAAGGTAAAATTGTAGCTCCGGGATTAATAGATGTGCATGTGCATTTCAGGGAGCCCGGGGTTGAATATAAGGAAGATATATTATCAGGGTCAAAAGCAGCTGCAAGAGGCGGATTTACAACTGTGGTATGTATGGCTAACACTGCTCCTGCGGTAGATAATATCGAAACACTCAAATATATAAATGATATAAAAAAGCATTCGCCAATCAATATTCTCCAAGCTGCAACAGTAACAAAGGAATTAAAGGGTACTGAAATTGTAAACATGGAAGAATTGATAGAGCATGGAGCAGCAGGATTTTCTGATGACGGGCTTCCTATAATGGATACAAATATTGTATTGAATGCCATGTTGGAATCAAAAAGATTAAATATGCCCATAAGCCTTCATGAGGAGGATCCACGGTTAATAAACAGTCCCGGAATAAACGAAGGTAAAATATCCGAAAAGCTTGGTATTAAGGGAGCAACACATCTTGCTGAAGATGTGATGGTAGCAAGAGATTGTATAATCGCTATAGAAACAGGTGCAAAAGTAAATTTTCAGCATATAAGTTCAGGTTTATCAGTTGATATAATAAGGTGGGCTAAATCAATGGGAGCA
>DNNJ01000308.1:1082-3992 GCA_003487955.1 Clostridiales bacterium
CATGCTCCTCACAGCAAGGAAGAAAAAAGCAGGGAATTCAGCAAATCTCCCAGCGGAATAATAGGTTTGGAAACTGCTTTGTCTGTTGGTATTACATATTTAGTAAAAGATAAGCACCTTACAATAATGCAGCTGTTGGAAAAAATGACCTTAAACCCCGCAAGGCTGTATAATTTGCAGTCAGGAATTAAAGAAGGCAATAAATGCGACCTTGTAGTATTTGACATTAATGAAAGATGGATTGCTGATGAATTTTATTCAAAATCAAGTAATTCCCCATTTCAAGGCAAAGAATTATGGGGTAAGGTTAAATATACCATATGCGGCGGGAAAGTCGTGTATGAAGATAAATAATATCCAAATGCGTTAATTTACATATAATAAACTGAAATATAAAAACAGCAGGTGATATTATGATATATTTAGATAATGCAGCTACAACATTTCCTAAACCTTCATCAGTATATAAAAGCGTAATGAAAGCAATGAAAGTGTACGGAGCAAATCCGGGCAGAGGAAGCCATAAGATGGCAATTGAAGGTGCCAGAATTATTTATGAAACCAGAGAGCTTTTAGCAGAGCTTTTCAATATGGATGACCCGATGAAAGTAATTTTCACATTTAATGCAACAGATAGTTTAAATACTGCAATAAAAGGCATTTTGTCTTCCGGTGACCACGTGGTTACTACAGAAATGGAGCATAACTCTGTTTTAAGACCAATTAAGGAATTAGAAAACTTTGGAGTAGAAAATACAATTGTAAAATGTGCTACAGACGGGACAATAAATTTAAATGATTTGGAAAGTGCTATAAGAGGCAACACAAAATTAATTGTAACAACACATGTTTCAAATTTAACAGGCACAATATTTCCTGCAGAAGAAATTGGAAAAATATGTAAAAAATATAGTATACCATACTTGTTAGATGCTTCACAAAGCGCCGGGGTTTTAAATATTGACATGAAAAAATACAATATCGGATTATTAGCGGTACCCGGTCATAAGGGACTGTTAGGTCCTCAGGGAACAGGTGCTCTTTTGATAAATAGTGATATAGAAATAAAACACTTGAAAGAAGGGGGCACCGGCAGCCAATCCAGCAGCTTGGAACATCCGAATTTTTATCCGGATAAATTAGAAGCAGGCACACATAACCTGCCGGGTATTGCCGGATTAAATGCAGGACTTAAGTATATTTTAAACAGGGGCACAGAATCGATTTACAGCCACGAAAAAGCTCTTCTTGATACATTCATTATAGAATTGAGAAAAAACCCTAAAATAAAAATATATGGTCCTGAGTCCATTGAGTACAGAATCAGCGTTGTTCCTGTTAATATAGATGGCATGGATTCTTCAGAAGTTGCAAATATTTTGGACACGGAATATGATATTGCCGTAAGACCCGGACTTCATTGTGCACCCTTAGCCCACAAGGCTATCGGAACAGAAAATTTGGGAGCTGTCAGATTTGGTGTAGGTCCTTTTAATAAAGAGACAGATATTATAGCTGCTGTAGATGCATTAAATAAGATTTCGGAAAAACATGGTAAAGGGATACAATAAAAAATGTCCCACAATTAGCGGGGACACACCTTTGTTTCGGGAATGTCCCCAAAATTTAAGAATATATTAATGTAATTTTATCTATAATTTGGTATAATTGATTAACAAAAATTTACAGGGTGATATATGAAAAAGATAGTATTATTTATTGTAATAATTTTAATTTTTATAGTTGCCGTTCTTTATTCTCCATATGTCAAAGATTTTTTTGAAGCACAAGATGAAAAAAAAGTATATGAGATTGAAAATATAAAAACAACAGAAATCAATACACTTGAAGAGTTTAAGTTTTTTGACAGGGGTATAATATCATATAATAATCAAAAAATAGTTTACACGGATTTTAATAATAAGGTCATGTGGGAAGCTCAAAATACGGAGTTTTCTAACAAGGTGTTTGTTACCGATAATTATATTTTCAGACATATAAATAACAATATAACGGTGTTGGACAAAAGTAATCAGGAGTTCGTAATAGCTGAAATTGATGGGAATATTGTAAATGTTTCACGTGAAAACGGTAAGACCGGAATGACGGTGAAAGGAAATGGACAAACCCTGTACATATTGAACGAAAATAATGAAGTTGTTGTGGATAGCAAAGAATTCCGTGATATAATAACCGGAATATCTATAAGCGATAAATCTGAAGCGTATTCACTTATTACTTTGACTTTTGAAAGTGGAGCTCCCGTTAATACTATATATTATAATCTTATAGACGATGTGGAATTATGGAATTCATCAATATCAAACGAAATTATTCTAAAAACTAAGGTTGTTAATAATAACGTAATAGTTGTTGGAACAGAAAATATATATTTTTATAATAATAACGGTAAATTAATGTGGAAAAACAGTATATACAATAAAATACTTGATTATGAAATACAACAGGATAAAATTAATATATTGTTTGAAAAGGATGATTCTGCTGAATTATTATCTTATAATTTTGAAGGCAAGGTTATGGAAATTCAAGCAGCGCCTCTTGAAGCCCATAGGTTGAAAATAGTTCATAATAAAACATTTGTTTATAATAATAATTCGATTTATCTGCTTCACAGCAATAAAATTGACAAAATATTTGACGACACTGAAAGGTTTGAAGACTTTTTGATTGAAGGAAATAACATTTACGTTTTGTTTAAAAACAAGATTATAACAGGACAAATTAAATAATATTAAGGGGGAAAGAATATGATCGTTGATGTTATTATAGTAATATTTGCAGGATACTTGTTTTTTCAAGGATACAGGAAAGGATTCATATTAACAGTCTTTGATACATTGGGTGTCGTAATTTCCTTTTTCTTAAGTAGAGAGATGTATCATTTTG
>DNNJ01000308.1:4225-5230 GCA_003487955.1 Clostridiales bacterium
AAACTTTCAACAAGCACATTTAATAATATAGGTAAAATTCCTGTTGAACTGCAGAAGTTTGTAAATAATATAATGGCAAGCGAAGCTTCTGATACTTTTGCGATTTTTGTAGACAATATGAGTCTTTTAGTAATAAGATCCATAAGCTTTATTGTAACATTCTTGGCAATATATGCGATTTTGCTTATTTTGACAACTATTATAAATACCGTAATGAAACTGCCATTATTGAATATTACAAACAGATTATTGGGAGCACTTATGGGAATAGTAAAAGGTGTCATACTTTTATATTTAATTTTCGCATTGGCTACACCCTTGATAAGCTTCATGCAGGATAAACCTTTGGCACAATCCGTATTAAATTCTGAATCAAGCAAAATATTCTATGATAACAATATTATACTGAATTATTTGTCTTATAAGGGCTTTTACGAAAATTAACGGAGGGAAAAAATGAAAATCGTTGATGCAAGAAAAAAGGCATGTCCTCAGCCGGTTATTATGACAAAAAAAGAAGCAGATGAGGGAGCTGAAGAAATTACGGTTATTGTAGATAATGAAACTGCAAAATTAAATGTAACAAAGTTTGGGTCTCAATTAAAATATACGGTAACTGCCGAAGATAAAGAGGACGGTACGTACATATTGCTTAAAAAAAGTGCTGAAAGCAAGGAACAGTCTGAAAAGATTTCTAAAATCCAAGATAAGAATATCGGCTATTTAATTACTACTGATAAATTAGGCAAAGGTTCAGAAGACCTCGGCAGAATACTGATGAAAAGTTTTCTGTTTACATTATCAGAGACAAAACCATATCCTGATTTCCTGATATTTTTGAATTCAGGAGTTAAGCTTGCCACTGAAGGCTCTGAGTCTATTGACGACTTAATGAAGTTAAAAGAAGGCAGCGTGGAAATTGTTTCATGTGGAACATGTTTGGATTTCTTTGAAATTAAGAGCAAATTAAGGGTTGGGTCTGTATCAAATATGTATGATATAGTT
>DNNJ01000295.1 GCA_003487955.1 Clostridiales bacterium
ATTCTCGAATGTGATCTTTAAACTGGGAGGGTATAGAAATGTAAAGGTTGTTTTTGCCGGGGGGAGGGCAGAGCTCAAATATAATCTATTGACTCATCACAAACATTCATACCTTATAGTAATCAGAGTCATACAATCTATTTTGTTTCCCATAATTGACTGCCAGTTAAATAATTCTTAGAGAAAATTTGAGACTCAACTTCTTTTCAATAACTTTGATCGTATTTCGGATGATTGGAATTTGGTGTAATTACAAATATAGTTTATGAGTTAGGATGCCCTAAGGAGAAAACGAAAGAGAAGCCATCTTTGCAAAACTGTTTACCATTGATCTGGAAACTGAAAATAAGTAAAAAGAGCCTGTGGGATGAATAAGTGTATTGTGGAATGAATTAATAAAAAAAATACGGGATGAAAACATCAGAAGAAAACATAATCAATTCAGACATAGGGGAGTTGTATAACTCAGTTTTTCAACTTATTTCAGAGACAAGAAAACGAGTCGCCGCATTTGTAAATGCCGAAGCCACGTTGTTGAATTTCAAAGTTGGTAAGCACATACAAACTTTCATCCTCCAGGGAAATAGGGCCACATATGGCCAACAAATCATTATCAGGCTATCTGAAAACCTTACCCAAGCCATTGGCTCCGGATGGTCTGACAAGCATCTTCGGCATTGTCTCCGCGTTGCAGAGAATTTTACAGAGGAGCAGATTGTCTCCGCAGCGCAGAGACAATTAAGTTGGACACACCTCAAAACATTAGCTTATGAGAAAGATCCGCTTAAACGGAATTTTTATCTTGAAATGGCCATCTTAGAAAACTGGAACACCAGAGCACTGGCAGATCAAATGGATAAGATGCTATACGAACGTACTGCCATTTCAACAAAGCCTGAAACACAAATAGCAAAGGTGCTAAACGATTTGAAAGAAGATCACACCTTAAACCCCGAACTGGTATTTAAAAGCAGCTATATACTTGATTTTCTGGGTTTGCAAGGAATGTATTCAGAGAAAGACGTGGAAAACGCCTTGATTGCGAACCTACAACAATTCATTATGGAACTGGGGAGCGGTTTTGCATTCTTGGAACGACAAAAACGGATATCGGTTGATGCTATTGATTACCATTTGGACTTGCTTTTTTACCATCGCAAGCTAAAAAGACTGGTGGCAATTGATCTTAAACTAGGAAAGTTTAAACCCGAACACAAAGCCCAAATGGAGTTATACTTGCGCTGGCTGCAAAAAAACGAAATGTTACGGGGTGAGGAAACACCTATCGGGCTCTTGCTATGCAGCGAAGGCAATACCGAACATATTGAACTATTGATGCTCGATAATAACCAGATAAAAGTAGCTCAATACCTTACTGAGCTACCTGATAAACAATGGTTTGCCGACAAACTACATAAGGCACTGGAAATTGCTAAAATGAACCAAATTGAGGAAAAATGATGCCGGCAACAGCCGGAGACAGGTCTTCAAAATTGACTAGAAAGATTGGTTATGGTATTTAAAAATTTCAATCCAGCACTTTGCATTTTCAATGCAAAATGGATAAGTGCTTAAATGTCTGCATTTTCTTGATTCACATAAAAAATGAAATAGGTCAAGACATGGATTTTAAGTTGCTTTCTAACTACAAATGTTATATATTCAGCTGGTTACACTGAAATGTTTTCGTTAAATTCGTTGCTTGGTTTCGTTGCCAAGATATGGGTATATCTTAACTTCATTCGATTACATAAAAACAATATGCGTTATGTTTGAAATCAGGGATTTTCACAAGGATGTTTTTGTAGATGGGCATATCATCTTTGATACTGACAAAGAAGTATCCTACCTAGATTTAGTAGCTTATTCAAATCTAAATAAAGATCAATTTACAGAGGTAATATTTGCTGATAAATCATTAAATGAAAACGGTAAGATAGTTAAGTACGTTAATAACGACCAAATTTGCCGAGACGACATCATATATCACACAGCAGGGGAAATTTCCAGTTATGGGAATGAAATTGTTTTAGAAAATCCATACCGCTGCATCTACTCATACAACTACAACATATACGGTATGTGGGAAGTTTTAAACAGGAACAAGCGTATAGATGATCTATCAACAGAAGAGACTACAGAATTTAATTCATACAGAAACTACAGCCTGTCAAGAAATATTCACCGTATGATTTATCTCTCTGTCTTTTCAAATTATGAACTCTTCATGATGGAGATATTAATAGCATGTTATTCAAGATTTCCTGAAATAAAAGAAATGTACAACATAAGTAAAAAATTTCACGGACTGACAGAAGAAAAAGTAATTGAGAAATTGAGGAGATCCCATTACAATAATTTTGAAGTGGTTGATTCCCTTTTTTCAACTTTACTCGGAATTAAAATACCTGATTACACATATTTAAAAACTGCATATGACACGAGAAATGATATTGCACACAGATATCATTTCTCCATTGATGGAGGAATAGTTGAAATCTCAACGGAAGAACTTGAGGATCATGTGAATAATACAAATAATTTCGTTTATGAACTATTTGAGAAAGTGATTGATGTGGTATATCAATCGCAATAAAAACGCCATCCTAATATAACTCATATTTAGCATAAATAACACGATAAACCATTGAATTTTTGATGAAATCAATAATAAGGTAATAAGACTGTAAAATCCAGGTGAAGCAGAATGTTTTATTTTGTAAATTTGTACTTTAATCACTTTAAAGTTATATTTTACTGTCTGATATGATATGAACATACTGGTTACTAACGACTAAGACAATTGCATACAAGTATAATATGAATAAACAACAATTGGCAGCCAAGATATGGCAGTCTGCTAATCAAATGCGTTCTAAGATTGACGCCAATGAATACAAAGACTATATCTTAGGGTTCATTTTTTATAAATACCTCTCCGACAGGGAAATTAGTTTCGCGAAAAAAATAGATTATTCTGATGAGGATATCAAGTCACTTTCGGAGGAGGATACCGAAGCAGTAGAGCACTTCAAAAAAAATATTGGCTATTTCATCTCTTATAATGATCTCTTTTCCACCTGGGTTAAAATGGGGAAAGACTTCGATGTGTCGAATGTAAGGGATGCATTGTCTGCCTTTAGTCGTTTAATAAGTCCTGCACACAAGAAACTATTTGATGGCGTATTCGACACGTTGCAAACCGGACTAAGCAAACTGGGAGAAAGCGCTGCCTCTCAGACAAAAGCGATCAGTGATCTCATTCATCTGATCAAAGGCATACCCATGGATGTCAAGCAGGATTATGATATGCTTGGATTCATTTATGAGTACCTCATTGGTATGTTTGCAGCAAATGCAGGGAAGAAAGCCGGTGAGTTTTATACTCCTCACGAGGTTTCCCTGTTGATGTCAGAGATTATCGCTGATCATCTGAAAGACACAAAGGAAATTCAGATATACGATCCAACAAGTGGTTCCGGCTCACTGCTTATTAATATTGGTAAGAGTGTTGCCAAACATATTGACGATGAAAACAACATCAAATATTATGCACAGGAGCTAAAGCAGAATACCTATAATCTCACTCGTATGAATCTGGTTATGCGTGGCCTTTTACCGCACAATATCGTTACGCGCAATGGTGATACGTTGGAAGATGATTGGCCCTATTTCGAAGAGAGTGATCCTATCGGTTCTTACAATCCCCTCTATGTGGATGCAGTGGTATCCAACCCGCCCTATTCGCAAAAATGGGATTCAGATAATAAAGATGCGGATCCGCGTTATGCGAGTTATGGACTTGCTCCAAAAGGAAAAGCCGACTATGCATTTCTCCTACACGATCTGTATCACGTGAAGCCTGAAGGAATAATGACAATTGTTCTTCCTCATGGTGTACTGTTCCGTGGTGGTGAAGAGGGAGTCATTCGGAAAAATCTGATCGAGCGAAACAATATTGATGCGATTATTGGACTTCCGTCAAATATCTTTTTTGGCACGGGCATTCCAACCATCATAATGGTTTTAAGACAGAAAAGAGAGAGAACGGATGTTTTAATAGTTGATGCTTCAAAAGGTTTCATCAAGGAAGGTAAAAACAATAAGCTTCGTGCATGCGATATCAGGAAAATAGCAGATACCGTGATCAAAAGAAAGCCTCAACCTAAATTTGCAAGATTAGTTACTCGGGATGAGATACGGGAAAATGATTATAATCTGAATATACCACGATATGTCGATTCCTCAGAAACGACAGAAAGCTGGGATATTTATGCAACCATGTTTGGTGGTATCCCGGTAAAAGAGATTGATGAGCTCAACAAATATTGGGATGCTCTGCCCGGTTTAAAAGAAACAATATTCTCGAATATTTCTACCGATTATGCAGAACTTAAAGCCGATGAATTGAAACATACAATCACAAACCATCTATCAGTTAAAACGTTTGTGGATAGTTATAATCAATCATTTGCCGGTTTTGATGATTTCTTAAAAAATGAACTGTTGACCAATACTGAATCCGTTAAGGTTAACAGTGAAGAGCCTATATTGAGTGAAGCAATATTCAGTCGTATAGAATCTATTCCGCTTATAGATAAATATGATGCTTATCAGATTCTCGATGACCGATGGAATGTAATTTCAGTGGATCTGGAGATTATCCAAACCGAAGGTTTTTCGGCTAATAAGGCAGTCGATCCCAATATGGTCATTAAGAAGGTAAAAGGTAAAGACCAGGAAGTCCAGGAAGGTTGGGTTGGCCGGATTATGCCCTTTGAACTGGTACAGGAAACATATCTGAAAAATGAACTAAAGCAGATAAAAGAGAAAGAGCAACGACTCCTTGAAATAACTTCCGGTATAGAGGAACTGTTTGACTCACTTTCCGAAGAGGAAAAAGAAGAAGATACTGTGAATGAGGCAAAAGATAGTTTTGTCAATGCAGCTGTTGTAAAAGAAGCTAAACTGCTAAAAGTTGAAGAGAAGAAAAATGGAGTTTTCGAAGAGGATACATACGAGGCTAAAATACTGAAAGTTGACAAGCTGATCGATGAACAAAAAAAACTCAACAGTCAGGTGAAAGCCGAAACTGCAAAGCTTCATGCAAAGACAAAAGAAACTATTGAAGAGCTGACTGATGAACAGGTTTATGAACTACTCGAATTAAAATGGATCACTCCTTTGATCAACTCGCTGAATAATTTACCTGGTGGAGTTCTGCAGCAGTTAGTGGACAAGGTAGAAGCATTAGCCGAAAAATACGCTACTACTTTTGCTGATGTCATGAATGAGATCGATAAAACTAAGAGCTCTTTAGCTTTACAGATTGACGAACTTACCGGGAATGAGTTTGATATGAAAGGATTGAATGAGTTTAAGGTTTTATTAAATGCAGAGTAAGATGGGTGAGAATAAAAATATACCCCAGATTCGGTTTAATGGATTTGATGAATCTTGGGAAGTTAAGAAATTAGGAGAAATAGGGTTTACATATTCTGGATTGTTTGGAAAATCAAAAATTGATTTCGGCCACGGTGAAGGGAAATACATAACTTACATGAATATTTTCTCTAATCCAATTACGAACGTAGATATTACTGCTCCTATTGAGATTGATATCAATCAAAATGAAGTTGAATTTGGTGATGTATTTTTTACCACTTCATCTGAGACACCAGAAGAAGTTGGTATGACCTCAGTTTGGCTTGGTTCTGGTAAAAACACGTATTTAAATAGTTTTTGTTTTGGCTATAGACTTACAGAAGAATTAGATAGTTATTTTATCGCATATTTACTTCGTTCTTTCAATATAAGAAAAAAAATTACTTACCTAGCTCAAGGAATTTCTCGCTATAACATTTCTAAAAATAAAGTAATGCAAATCTGCATTTCGAGGCCAAAAATAAGTGAGCAATACCACATAGGATCTTATTTCCAAAACCTCGATAAGCTAATAACTCTTCAACAACAAAAACACGATAAGCTGGTAACACTTAAGAAAGCAATGCTTGACAAAATGTTCCCCAAAGAGGGAGCTGATGTTCCTGAAATTCGTTTCAAGGGATTTAAAGATAAATGGGAAAAAAGAAAACTTAAGGAAATTTCTATCAAGGTCACTGAAAAAAAT
This sequence comes from Clostridiales bacterium, assembly GCA_003487955.1. Taxonomy (GTDB): domain Bacteria; phylum Bacillota; class Clostridia; order Tissierellales; family Sedimentibacteraceae; genus Sedimentibacter. The sequence goes on from DNNJ01000295.1 coordinate 6,131, forward strand.
ACTCCTATAAGATATTGCGAAACTTTTACTAATTCAGCAGAATATGGCATAATCTCCCAAAGAGACTATTTTGACAATGATATTTCAAATTCAGATAATATTGATAGGTATTATGTTGTTAAAAATGATGACTTTGTGTATAATCCTCGTATTTCTTCATTTGCTCCAGTCGGTCCTATTAATCGAAACAGACTAGGTAGGAATGGAATAATGTCTCCACTTTACACAGTATTTAGAACTCAGGATGTAGATGTTACTTTCTTAGAACATTTTTTTAAAACTGATTGTTGGCATACTTTTATGAGACTAAACGGAGATACTGGCGCAAGATCAGATAGGTTTTCTATAAAAGATTTTCTTTTTGTAGAGATGCCGATACCATTCCCAAAAATTGAAGAACAATCCCAAATCGGCTCTTATTTCCAAAATCTTGATAAACTAATATCACTACACCAGCAAGAGATACAAAAACTCAAAAACATAAAAAAAGCCTGTCTGGAAAAGATGTT
>DNNJ01000026.1 GCA_003487955.1 Clostridiales bacterium
ATCAATTATTTCTTGAGCTTTTTGTTTTGAGCTTGCTCTTGAGCGTATATTCATATTTATTATGGTTTCGTCAGATTGATGCGTAACAATACTTATATCTCCAACAGTACTGACTAAGCTGATAGCGTTTCTATCTGCAGATGCAATAGTGTGGGATTCTTGTTTTTCAGCCTTTTCCTGTCCTACAGTGTTGATTATTGCCTCGGTTACCTTATCTGAAATATCTTTAACCTTGTTTTCATCAACTTTATACAGAGAGGTGCAGCCTGCAGATAAGCTCATAATTATTAATAAGATGCAAATTAACCTTTTCATTTTCCCCTCCTGTGTTTATAAATTTATTTTCTTTTCCAAAAGATAGCCTGATATTCCTGTTAAAGCAATAGCCTGAATTATTGAAAATGCAGTCATAGGCAGCAAAATCAGCGCTAATTCTTCAGGTGTTGCTCTTCCTGCGCTTAAAATGGCATTTGTTATAGAATCGTAGTATGGGGTTATAATATCAAATAACCTGCTTGATATAACTGAAATTCCCCAGTTGATACATAAGAATATTATGAAGCTTAAAAGTCCTCCGAATTTGATTTCAGAAAATATACTTTTTCTTATGGTCATGGCAGTGTACACAGTTGTTATAAAAGCTAAGAAAAATGCAAGAGTCGCAGTTAAAGATATAAATATATGGCTTAAGCTGAAACCAAGGCTGCCGGACAATAAGTTGTCAACAACTCTTATTATCTGGCTGTAGTCAATTTGAGCACCTGTTGAAACAACAATATAAGCTCCGTTAATCAATGTGAATATAAAATATAGAAACAACAGTGCAAAACCTTCCAACACAGCAGTCAGCAGCTTTGATGATATAATTTTGTATCCGCTGTTCGGGGTCATAAAAAGCATATAACCGGTTTTGTTATTCAGGTCATCACTGTACATTTTTATAATGTCAGTTAAATATAAAACAAATAAAACAATAGGAAAGAGTACAAGAAATGTAGCACTGCCTCCAACACCTCTTGTTATCAAAAAGATATTCAAGGCAATTGCGGTAATAATTGTTACGGCAATCAATTTATATTTTCTGATAAATTCATACTTTATTAAATTAAGCATTTTTAAATACCTCCTTGTACAATCCTTCCACCGATAATCCACGGGTCTGCCTTAATTCTTCAGCATCGCCGAAAAGCTCCACAACTCCGTCTTTAAGGAAAATCACGGTGTCGAGTATTTTTTCAATCTCACTTACCAAGTGTGTTGAAATTATAATTATTTTATTTTCACTGTAGGATTTTGTAATTATGTCCATTATTGTATCCCTTGATAAAACATCAACACCGTTTAAAGGCTCATCAAGCATATATATTTCTGCATCTCTTGACAATGCTATGGCAGTTTTCAGCTTTCCAATTTGTCCCGATGACAGATTGGAAACTTTATAGTCTATATTTACGTTTATGTCATTTAGAAGAGCAACAGCATAATCATATCTGAAATCTTCATACATATCTTTAAAGAATTTTAATATGTCAACTACCTTAAAAGATGCATACATATAATTTTCTGTGGGCATGTATGAAATATATGCCTTTGTCTTGTAGGACAATTCCTCGTCATTTATCAATACATTGCCGCTTGTCTGTTTGTGAAGCCCTGCTACAACCTTCATAAGAGTTGTTTTGCCGCTTCCGTTAGGTCCTAACAGACCGTAGATTTTACCCTGTTCAAAATTCAGTGTAACATCGCTCAGCGCAGTTTTGTTATAGTATTTTTTTGTCAGCCCGTTAATTTTTAATTGGCTCAATTTATTCATTCCCTTCTGTATAATTATTTTCCGTTTCTATAAACTTAATCATATCTTTTTTGGTGTAACCTAGTTGCTTCATTCCTTCTATAAATGAAGTAATTCTGTTTTTAGCCATTGTATATCTTAGCTCCTCGATTTGCTTGTCAGATTCTGTTATGAAAGTTCCCAAGCCCCTTTTTGTAAATACTATTTCCTCCATTTCCAGCTCCTTATATACTCGTGCAACCGTATTGAAATTTATTCCCAACTCATTTGAATACTCTCTTGAAGACGGCATTTTTTCACCGGGTTTAAGCTTTCCCGAAACAATGTCTTGCTTGATTCTTTCTATCACCTGCAAATATATTGGTATATTATTGTTGAATTCCAACCTATCACCTTCTTTTGTGTATTAGTGTCATAGTGGAATAGTATACTAATACATAGGTTTTGTCAATAGCAAAATGTAAAGGTTTCGACAATAATTAATTACGTTTACGTAACAGTTACTTAAAATTATTGCTTGACATAAAATTAATAAAGTTATATAAATGGAGAAAGAAATTGAATTATTACATAGAACGGGAGGAAACAATGCACAAAAAATTATTTATTCCGGGACCCATTGAAGTAAAAGAAGAAGTATTAAAAAAAATGTCAACGCCAATGATTGGTCACAGAAGTAAGGAAGCCTCTAATCTACAAAGGAACATTACAAACAATCTTAAGAAGTTGTTTTACACGGACAACGAAATATTATTGTCAACATCCTCAGGCACAGGGCTGATGGAAGCTGCGGCGCGATGCTGCACAAAAGAAAGGGCTGCGGTGTTTTCAATTGGCTCCTTTGGTGACAGGTGGCATGATATGGCTGTTTCAAATGGTATCAATGCTGAGCTGTTCCAATCTGAACAAGGAAGTATAACAACTCCTGAAATGGTTGATGAAGCATTGTCAACAGGAAAGTATGATTTAGTCACAATAACTCACAACGAAACATCAACAGGAGTAATGAATCCCATTGATGATATAAGCAAGGTTATAAAAAAGTATCCGGAAGTGATTTTCTGTGTTGATACAGTCAGCTCTGCAGGAGGAGTAAAAATTGAGACGGATAAACTTGGAATAGATATCTGCATTACATCTTCGCAAAAAGCATTGGGGCTGCCTCCGGGACTTTCCATATGCACTATTTCCGAAAAAGCAGTAGAAAAAGCAAGGAATGTTAAAAATAGAGGATATTACCTCGATTTAGTACAATTATATGATACAATAAAGAAGAAAGATTATCAGTATCCGTCAACTCCTAATTTATCATTAATGTTTGCTTTGAATTATCAATTGGAGCTGATTATGAAGGAAGGACTTGAAAACAGGTTTTTAAGACATCTCGAAATGGCTGAATATACAAGAAGCTGGGCAAAAAAGAACTTTGCATTATTCGCTGATGAAAAATATGCTTCAGTTACACTTACTACAGTGGACAATAATCGAAAAATAAGTGTTAAAGGATTAAACGAGGAATTGGGTAAAAGAGGCTTTGCTATTTCAAACGGCTATGGCAGTTTAAAAGAAAAAACATTTAGAATTGCACATATGGCAGATTTAACATTAGAAGATGTAAAGGAGCTTCTTTTAAATATAGAAGATATTTTAAGATGCCCTAACCCTATTTTTCAGAGTCCTTTTTCTGAAAAATAGAGGTAGGTCATTCGCAACGAATTCCCAATGTATACGACCAAAGGGAGTGAATACATTGGTGAATGAGACTGCGAGCCAGATTAGAATTATGGGGACACACCGATAGGAGTGTCCCCTTGGAGTATTTATGGATATTATTACAAGCAAGGATAATAATAAAATTAAATATATAAGAAATCTGAATTTGAAGAAATTCCGTGATGAAGAGAATGCATTCGTTGTGGAAGGCATAAAGTTTGTTGATGAAGCAATCAATGAAAAAGCAGATATCAACCTATTGCTTGTAAGCGAGGAAGCACTTAATAAAAGTGAAGTGCAAAAGCTCATTTATTCCATCGATGAAAGCAAGGCGGCAGTATGTTCAACCCAAGTATTCAGTAGTGCAGCCGATACCGTCAATGCACAAGGAGTGCTTGCAGTCATCAATAAAGTTACCCCGGTTCAAAATGAGGTTATAGATAAATGCAATTTTATTATAATGTGTGATAGAATTCAAGACCCGGGCAATCAAGGAACTATTATAAGAATTGCGGATGCCTTTGGACCTGCAGCTATAATTTTGAACAAAGGCTGTGTCGATGTTTTTAATCCAAAGGTTGTCCGTGCTTCTGCAGGAGCAATTTTTAGAGTCCCCTTCATTCGTTTGGAAGATGATTTAGAAATTATCAATAACTTGAAGGATAAAGGATTTTATATAGTATCAACAGTTGTTGATTCCGAATATTATGTTGACAACATGGAAAAAAAGAATAAAATTTGCATAGTAATAGGAAATGAAGGTCAGGGAGTTTCAAAGGAAATCATTGATAATTCAGATATTGCTTTAACCATAAAAATGACAGGAAAAGCAGAATCTCTTAATGCATCCGTGGCAGCAGGCATAAGTATATATGAAATAAGAAAAAAGTTGTTGAAATAATTTTTTCTTTATAGTATAATTTTAGCAATGCTTTAGACTTTGTGTCATTCTGAGGGCTTTAGCCCGAAAAATCTCAGGTTTTAAAAGATGAGATCCTTCGTTACACTCAGGATGACAACCCGTCGGGTATGAACAGTGATATAATTTTAAAAATTAAATATCGGCAATGATAAAGAGTAGTAAGTATAAGTAAATGCTTTCAAGAGAAAAACCATCCTTAGGCTGCAAGTGGTTTTGGGCATTTATACCGAAGTTTCGCTTTGGAGCCTGCAGAATGAAAATAAGTAGTTTTGCACGGGAAAACCGTTATTCAATCAAGACTTTTGAAAATAGCAAAGGATAGATTTTCATAAGTGAAAAAGAGTGGTACCGCGGACTTCGCCTCTTATGAGGGGGAGTTTTTTAATATATGAAAGAAGGTAAGCAATGAAAGAGCAATTATTAAAATTAAAAACCGAAGCATTTAACCGGTTAAAGGAATGCAATGACAATGCTGATATTGAAAAAATCCGTATTCAGTATTTAGGGAAAAAAGGTGAATTAACTTCAATCCTGCGCTCCATGGGCTCACTTTCCGAGGAGGAAAGGCCGGAAATGGGCAAATTAGCCAATGAAGTGAGAGCCATTATAGAAGAAGCAATTCAATCAATGAAGGAAACAGTGCATGAAAGGGAATCAGAAAAAAGACTAAAAACAGAAACATTGGATATAACAATGCCGGGGAGACATCCTGAAATAGGAAGAAGACATCCCTTGATGAAGGTTAAAGAAGAATTGGAAAGTGTGTTTATGCGAATGGGATACGATGTTATAGGCGGTCCTGAAATTGAAACGGTAGCTAACAACTTTGATGATTTAAACGCACCCTACGACCATCCTTCAAGAGACTGGTCAGATACCTTTTATATTTCTGATGAGCTGGTACTTAGAACACATACATCACCTGTAGAAATACGAGTGATGAAGAAAGCTGTAAAAGAAGGGAAACTACCGATTCGTATGGTTTCCACCGGAAGAACATTCCGTTTTGACGATGTTGATGATACGCATTCACCGATGTTCCATCAAATGGAGTGTTTAGTTGTAGATAAAGGTGTTACAATGGCAAACCTCAAGGATTCAATTGACCAGTTCGTAAAGGAATTGTTCGGAAGCAACATGAAAACACGCTTCAGACCGCATAACTTCCCATTTACGGAGCCAAGCGCAGAAGTTGATGTATCATGTCATATATGCATGGGCAAGGGATGTCCTTCATGCAGTGGAACAGGTTGGAGCATGGAGCTGTTGGGCTGCGGAATGACTCACCCCAATGTTCTCAGAAACTGCGGCATAGACCCTGAAATTTATTCGGGATATGCATTCGGTATGGGAATTGACAGAGTTGCCATGGTTAAATACGGAATCCCAAACATCAGGTTATTATTTGAAAATGATGTGAGATTCTTAAAACAATTTTAGGAGGTTTGTTATGTTAGTACCTATTAAATGGATGAAGAATTATGTAGATATCGATGTTGATGATAAAACATTGGCTGATAAATTAACACTTACCGGCTCCCATGTGGATGCGGTAATCGATTATAACAAGGAAGTTAAAAATGTTGTAACCGGGAAGATATTGGAGATAAAACAACATCCCAATGCTGACAAATTAGTGGTTGCACCTATTGACATAAATGAAGATGAACCGGTGCAAATTATCACGGGAGCCAAGAATATCAAGGAAGGCGATGTAGTACCTGTGGCTTTGGAAGGTGCTGAATTACCAAACGGGTTAAAAATTGGCAAAACTAATTTCAGAGGACTTCCATCTTACGGAATGATGGTTTCTTACGAAGAATTAGGATTCGAAGATAAAGTTATACCAAAGGAATCAAGAGACGGAATAATTATACTGCCCCCGGATACTCCTTTAGGGAAAGATATAAAGGAAATACTTGAGCTTGACGGAAGCGCATTGGAAGTAGAGGTTACATTCAACAGACCGGACTGTCTTAATATTGTGGGAATGGCAAGAGAAACCGCAGCAACGCTTGGAACGAAGTTTAAATTTCCCGAAATCGAAATTAAAAATGAAGAAGGAAATATTACTGATTATCTTAATGGAGTTGAAATTGAAGACGAAGAATTATGCTCTCGTTTTTATGCAAGAGTAATTAAGAATATTAAAATAGGACCTTCACCTTTATGGATGCAGAGAACATTGATGGATGCAGGGATGAGACCAATCAATAATATAGTTGACGTTACGAACTTCGTAATGCTTGAGTTAGGTCAGCCTATTCATGCTTATGATTTAGAAGCATTGGAAGGCAGAAAGCTTGTTGCAAGAAGAGCAAAGGAAAATGAAAAAATAGTTACAATCGACCAAAATGAAAGAGATTTGAATAACAACATGCTTGTAATCGCAGATGCTGAAAAACCTGCCTGCATAGCAGGAGTAATGGGCGGATATTATTCGGAAATCAGCGATAACACTAAAATAATGGCATTGGAAACTGCAAACTTCAATCCTAAATCAATAAGAGAAACATCCAAAAAATTAGGACTTCGCTCGGAAGCTTCAGCAAGGAACGAAAAGCCCATGGGATATGTACTCTGCGAAATTGCCAGCAACAGAGTATGCCAGCTGATTGAAATGATTGGCGCCGGAACAGTTGTTGGAGGTTTTCTTGAAGCAGGAAAAAGTGAATATGAACCGCCTGTGGTAACCTTAAGACCTCACCGCTCAAATTCACTTTTAGGAGTTGAAATACCGGTGGCTGATATGCTGAATTCTCTTAATACATTAGAAATTGAATCAGTATACGACGGTGAAAAAATCACATCAAGAATTCCTTATTTCAGAACAGATATTGAGCAGGAAGCCGATTTAATTGAAGAAGTGGGAAGACTCTATGTATTTGAAAACATTGAATCAAAACCTTTAAGAGGAAGCACAAGGGTGGGAAGAAAATCTGATTTGCGCATGGTGGAAGATGAAATCAAGTCGATTTTTAACGGTATGGGATTGTATGAAATAACCACATATTCATTCATAAGCCCAAAGGCATATGACAGCATATGTGCCAAGGAGGATAGTCATTTAAGAAATTATGTGAGAATACTTAATCCACTTGGTGAAGATTTTTCATCAATGAGAACAACTCTTTTACCGAACATCTTGGAAGTAATACAAAGAAATTCCAACCGGGAGGTAGACAGCGCAAAACTATATGAAGTTGGAAGCACTTTCATACCACTAAATCAACCTGTTACTAATGAGCCTCTTGAAGAGTTAAAACTGTGTATAGGAATGTACGGCAGTTGCGATTTCTTTGATTTAAAAGGAATTATTTATTCAATGCTGTCAAGGTTCGGAATTAAGGCAGAGCTGAAATATGTAACTGATAATCCCACCTTCCATCCGGGCAGAACTGCCGCATTATGTGTGAATGATGATGAGCTCGGAATTTTTGGAGAGGCATCGCCTAAGGTTACAGACAATTACGGCATTGACCACAGGGTGTATTTAGCAGAAATTGATGTTAAGAAAATTCTTCAATATAAAAATACAGAGTGGAAATATGAGCCTTTGCCTAAATATCCTTCAATGGTAAGAGATATAGCAGTAATTGTTAAGGATGATATTCTTGCAGGTGATATGGAAGAAGAAATCAAGAAGGTAGCTCCATATTTAATTGAAAGTGTTGAATTGTTTGACGTGTATAAAGGGGAGCATATTAAGGAAGGATATAAGAGCACTGCTTTTTCTGTTACTTACAGAAATAAGGAGCGCACCATGAAAGAAAAAGAAGTTGAGAAAATTCACGAAAAGCTCCTTCAGGTATTGTCAAACAAATTCAACGCAGTGTTACGAAATTAATTGCATCCCTGTATCTTCCTGTGTCTTCGGATCTCATTTAATATTGACGAATATATAGGATAAATATATAATAGAAAAAAACATTAAAAGGAGACATAATGAATCCAGTCGCTTTTAGAATATTTGGAATAGATGTTATGTGGTATGGCGTATTGATATCAACAGGAGTGCTGATAGGAGTTCTTATTGCATTAAAGGAGGCTAAAAGAACAGGCTTCAGGGAAGATGATTTGATAGATTTTTTGTTATACGCAATACCTGTAGGAATAGTCGGTGCCAGAGCATACTATGTTATATTTTCATGGGATTATTACAGTCAAAACTTATCCCAGATTATAAATATAAGAAACGGCGGACTTGCAATCCACGGTGCAATTATTGCAGGTGTAATTACAGGAATATTGTTTTGTAAAAAAAGAAAGATTAATGTATTGGAGATTCTTGATTTGGTGATGCCCAGTGTTGCTTTAGGTCAGGCAATAGGAAGATGGGGGAATTTTGTAAATCAGGAAGCCCATGGAGGACCTACTGACCTTCCTTGGGGAATAATTGTTGACGGTCAAAAAGTTCATCCAACATTCCTGTATGAGTCAATCATAGATTTTTGCATATTTCTATTCCTAATATGGTTTAGAAAACACAAAAAGGCTAACCATGGGCAAATAATAGGCCTATACTTAATATTGTATTCTGCAGGAAGATTTTTTGTTGAAGGCTTAAGAACAGACAGCTTAATGTTTGCAGGAATGAGGGTTGCCCAGCTCATAAGCGCCGCATCCATCATCATCGGAGCAGCACTTCTCATATATTTAAAAAAGAAAAATGTATCATCTGAATAAAGTAACGTTAGTGTCAAAAGATGAGATTCTTCGAGCTAAAGCCCTCAGAATGACAAATAATATCCTTCGCGAAAGCGAAGGATTTTTTTGTGCAAAAGATGAGATTCTTCGGGCTAAAGCCCTCAGAATGACAGCAACCTTGCCCACGGAATGACACTACAAAAAGATTTTTGCATTTTTTAAAAATAGTTGTGGCATTTTATACCCACTATGTGGTATAATGTGCCCAGTAGGTGGTAGAAAATGTTTACTGGTGAATATATACATTCATTTGATGAAAAAGGAAGGGTTATAATTCCTTCAAAATTTAGAAATGAATTAGGAGAAAGTTTTTATATCGGGAAAGGATTGGATAAATGCTTGTTCGTTTATCCTATTGAAACATGGACAGAATTTGTTGGTAAACTTAAAAATTTATCTACCTTTAACAGGGAAGAAAGATTTTTCTTAAGACGATTTGTTTCCGGTTTTTCTGAATGTTCTTTCGATAAACAGGGAAGGATATTAATACCGCCGCAGCTGAGAAGTTTCAGCGAATTAAATACGGATGCTGCAATTATAGGGGTTATAGACAGAATCGAAATTTGGAATAAAGACAGTTGGGATGATTACTCCAACGATGACCAGTTCGATTTTGACAGCATTGTCGAAAAAATGTCGGAATTGGGGATAGGCTTATAAGGAGGAAATCATCATGGGCTATGTGCATAAACCGGTTTTACTTGACGAATCTATAAATGGTTTAAATATAAAAGAAGACGGTATTTATGTTGATTGTACTCTTGGCGGGGGAGGCCATACTGAGGAAATACTTAAAAGAAATACAAAGGGAAAAGTCATAGGAATTGATCGGGATGATTATGCTATACAAAAAGCTGCAGAAAAATTAAGCAATTATAAAAATTTTATACCGGTAAAGAATAATTTCAGCAATATTGACGAAATTTTAAATGAACTAAGTATTCAAAAAATTGACGGAATAATATTTGATCTTGGTGTTTCGTCATTTCAGCTTGATATACCGGAAAGAGGATTTTCTTACAATAATGATATGCCCCTCGACATGAGGATGGATAAAAGTCAGACAACCACCGCAAGGCATATTGTAAACGGATATGAGGAAAATGAATTATCAAGGATTCTTTGGGATTACGGCGAAGAAAAATGGGCAGCACGAATTGCTAAATTCATTGTACAGGAAAGAGAGCAGGAATTTATAGAAACAACGGGCCAGCTTGTATCTATTATTAAAAAAGCAATACCGAAGCAAGTCAGACAAGAAGGCTCCCATCCTGCCAAGAAAACATTTCAGGCAATAAGAATTGAAGTGAACAGAGAGTTGGAAATACTTGAAAGCACAGTTAAGTCCGCAGTTGAAAGACTGAATAAGAAAGGGAGAATCTGCATCATAACATTTCATTCCCTTGAGGACAGAATTATAAAAAATACATTCGCAGAATTAAATAAGGATTGTATTTGTCCTTCTGAGTTTCCAAAATGCATGTGCGACCACAAGAGAAAACTTAAAATAATAACCAAAAAACCAATAACTCCATCAGAAGAAGAATTATCAGAAAACAGAAGAGCACACAGCGCAAAATTAAGAATAGGTGAAAGGGTGTAAAAAATGTCAGCGTTAAGAAAAGAAGCTGTTGAGTTACAGGAGTATGGAATTGAAAAAGATTATTCTCCAAAAAAGCGAATAAAAACAAAAAAGAAAAATAATCTTTTCTTAGAGAGTTTAAAAAATTCAGCCATGATTGCTATTACTTTTATATTAGGAATATTAATAGTTTATAATTATGCCGTAATTACTGACAAGCAGATGGAACTGAATAACCTTGGTATTGAAATAACAAATCTAAACAATGAAATAGACAAATATAATATAGCTTTGGAGAGTATTAAGAACACTAACAGCATTGAAGAAATGGCTAAAGTTTATTTAGGTATGAATTATCCAACAAGGAAGCAGACAGTATTTCTAGACTTTACATATGGCTCTGATACGACCGAAGAAGATAATATAATGGCAAAGGATGAAAATCTGTTAGTAGGATTGATTGACAAGGTAATAAGTTTCATTCGATAAGGGGGTTGCCATATGAAGAAGCGTGCAAAAAGCACTACTAACCTTCAGAATAAAAGAAGGATGTTATTTTTTTTAGTATGCTTTTTTTTAGTTACCATAGCTTTGGTTGTAAGACTTGGCTACATACAGCTGATAAAAGGTGAAGAATACAGAAAACAAGCAATGGAAAACTGGTCGAGGGATATAACCATAAGTGCCAAAAGAGGAACAATCTACGATGCAAAAGGGAAAAAATTAGCAGTAAGCATAAATTCCAACACTGTCACGTGTTTTCCGGCGGACGTGAAAAAGAGCGTTAAACCTGCCATAGACAATACAGAAAATGAAGATGACAGTATTTTGACTGCAATTTTAAAAAAGCTTAACAGAACAATGTTTACGGAAGAAACTCAAGCTGAGCAAATACCTTTAAACACCAAGACACCGGAAGAAATAGCAGCAATTCTTTCGGAAATTTTAGAGATGGAATACGAAGAAGTACTTCAAAAGATAACTTCCAATTATAACTATGTAGTTCTTAAAAAATGGATTACAGATGAACAGGCACAAAAAATAAGAGAGCAGGAATTAAGCGGCATAAGTATAATTGAAGACAATAAAAGGGTATATCCCTACGGAAATTTCGCGCCCTATGTATTAGGGTTCACAAATATCGACCAGGACGGTTTATATGGAGTTGAAGCCACCTACAATGATTATTTGACGGGGATTCCGGGAAGAACTGTTGTAAATACTGATGCCTACGGAAGGGAACTGCCCTTCGGATATAATGAATATTATGAATCTAAAGACGGCTCGGGGGTTGTACTTACCTTGGATGAGGTAATACAGCATTACGCGGAATCAGCAGCCGAAAAGGTTATGGCAGATTACAATGCAATACGGGCAACAATCATAGTAATGGACCCAAATACAAGCGATGTATTAGCAATGACATCAAAGCCTGATTATGACCCCAATGACCCAAGAATACCCATAGATGCAAATATTCAAGCACAGTGGGAGACCCTTTCCAATGAAGAACTGCAAAATGCATGGTTTGACATGTGGCGAAATCCTGCGGTTAATGATGTATATGAGCCCGGCTCTACATTTAAGCTAATAACCACGGCAACTGCACTTGAAGAAAATGCTGCAACACTTAACTCTACATATTTTTGTGACGGTTATGTAAGACAAATTACAAGTCACAATATTAAGTGCTGGAGATACTACAGACCACACGGGAGCCAGACATTATCGGAAGCAATACAGCATTCATGCAATGATGCACTTGCACAAATAGGTCTTGATATAGGAAAGGATGCATTTTATAAATACTTAAAAGCCTTCGGGTTTGAAGAACAATCAGGTATTATGCTCAATGGAGAAGCATTGGGAATTGTAAAAAAACCTGAATATATGAAAGATGTGGATGTTGTAACACAGGCTTTCGGCCATGGTGTCGCAATAACGCCCATACAATTAGTAAATGCTGTTTCGGCAATTTCAAACGGCGGCAACTTAATGGTGCCAAGAATTGTAAAGCAGCTCATTGATGAAGATGGAAATATAATTAAAAATTTTGATACAGAAGTAAGGAGAAAAGCAATTTCCGAAGAAACATCAAAAATAATGCTTCAGATTATGAAAGAATCCGCAGAAGCAGGAACAAAGCAGGCTTACAGACCGGGATACAGGATAGGCGGAAAATCAGGAACAGCACAAAAGGTAATTGACGGTAAATATGTTGAAGGTAAGTTAATATCTTCCTTTATAGGTGTTGCCCCGGTAGATAATCCGAGAGCCGTGGTACTAGTTATGGTTGATGAGCCTGACATTAGTATAGGATATTACGGCAGTACAGTTGCGGGACCCGTTGCTGCTGATTTATTGGAGAATATATTAAAATATTATGATGTGGAGCCTGTTTATACGGA
>DNNJ01000159.1:0-2050 GCA_003487955.1 Clostridiales bacterium
TTCGCCATGGATATGCTCCTTTCGATTCTCTATTATTCGAGGTTTAGTGTAGCTTATCCTGTCGAAAATCGTGTCTCACTCCCTGGGTCCATTATAAAGGTTCTAAAGGTTTTAAAGGATGATTTGGTCGCGAAATTTATCATCAAATACCAGCTTGGAAATTTTGGGAAAATAATTTTAAGATTTGAAGAAACTAACCAGGTTAAGCTATTAGATTCTTTGAACAGAAACTATGTGGAAGCAACTGGATATGGTGGGTGGGGTAACTACGATTTATTTGGGCAAATCGTATATGATGTTGCCGTTAACACAGAAAATGAAGTAATAAAACATAAAGCTAAAAGTATTTTAGAAGGGTGCGCTAATGTAAGGTATAATTTACAGGATTTACTAGATGACCTAAACATATCAAATATATAGGAAGGTGTATATGGAAAGAAAAAATTAATTTGTGATGTAATGTATGTTTGGGGAAATTAATTTCGATAAACAGGTGGCGGATGCAAACGGCGTATAACAGCAGGGTTTGCGCTAGCGGGGCGCGGTTAGCGGAACATGAAGCGTAACCAATGATGCCAAATCATGAAGAGGACGCGCCCACATCCATGGACCTAAGCGCACCGCGCCCGGCTTGGTCAAAGCCAAGTGCAGTCGCACTAAGCTTTGACGCTGCGCCTTAAGGTCCATGGACGTCGCAAACCCGCAACGTTATCCAAAATACCCGTCTGATTCGGGCCGATGCCGCATCGTGCGGCACATAAAATATAAACGGGAGAAAAATGATGAAAAAGATTGATTTTTACGGTTCAATTCAAGAAGAAATTGGAGTAATCATGGCTTTTTCAAAGATACATGAACAACTGGGTTTTACAAGATTGGTTCCTTCAAAAAATAGAGGATTTGATATTGAATCTATTGAGTATAATGGCGAAGAAGTTACTATTGAATTCGAGTTTAAATCCAGTAATTTTATTGCACATGGACATCCAAGCAAAATGATTGAAGGCCGGAATTATGTTGTAGTTTGTTGGGAAGATGATTGTGGTTTGATGTCCCAATTAGCTGATGAATATAATAAAGAGCTGTTTGATTTAATCGAAATACGTAATTATGTAAGGATAAAGGAAGATTTTGAAACATCCAGTCTTAGTCAGTCTGATAAGCCCAAATATGTAGTTTTGTCTTATAACCCGGAAATGGCTGGGGGAAGAGATTTTGGAGATTGGGCGTTTTCTCATTGTTATCGAGTAAATACTTCTGAAGATAATCCTAAATTTGCTAAAGATAGTTTGCCACCTGGATCAAAGATTTTGTTCTATCAAGAAGGTTACATAATTGGTGGTTTTACTGTTGTAAGATATGAAGTAATTGATGAGCCACAAACCAAGAAAGAATGGGAATTATATAAGAAATTAACAGATTATCCTGCAAGTTTATATGCCATAGAAATTGATCAGTATAAAGAACATTTTTACCGTGGGCATATTTTTTATACTGACTTTTTTGATGCAAGAGATTTTAAGGTTTTGTTTTCCAATTATGTATCTAAAAAGATGTCAAGGCAAGGGAAGATAAATATCTCTAAAGATGATTATTATAGGATTATTGGTAAATAAAAAGAGATGATTTTGATAGTTATGTAATCAGGCCGATCCATCCATGGCCGAGTAAAAAATGAATGATCGTCGACGGGTACTTCGGATAACAGCAGGGTTTGCGCTAGCGGGGCGCAGTTGCGGAACATGAAGCGAAATCAATGAAGTCGAATCATGAAGTGGGCGCGCCCACATCCATGGACCTAAGCGCATCGCGCATGGCTTGGTCAAAGCAAAGTGCGGTCGCACTAAGCTTTGACGCTGCGCCTTAAGGTCCATGGACGTCGCAAACCCGCGGACGTTATGCGAAACATCATAATTCGGGCGAAAAAATGTATTGTAAGAATGGCCTTTGGTGCATATAATAGAAGTAAAGAATGTAAAGAAAGTAAAAACAGGAGGAATAACATCATGGAAATATCCCGAATTTCATCAAAAGGCCAAGTTACAATCCC
>DNNJ01000159.1:2272-2673 GCA_003487955.1 Clostridiales bacterium
ATATAAGAAAACGATTGAATCTTAAAGAGGGAGACAAAGTAATTTTTGTTGAAGAAAATGATAGAGTATTTATAGCAAACGCCTCACTAGTTGCTTTAAAACGGATGGAAAAAGTAATGGAAGGTAAAGCAGAGAAGGCCGGAATTAAAAATGAAGACGATGTGGTTGCCCTTGTAAAAGAGGTCAGAAGAGAATTATGGGAGAAAAACTATGAGAATAATGACTGATACCAATATCATTATTTCCGCTTTTCTTTTCCCAAACTCCGTGATAAGAAAATTATTGGAAAAAATTGTTGTTCAAGACCAACTAATTTTATGTTCGTATATTATCGAAGAACTTTATGCTGTATTCAAGAGGAAATTTCCTGAGGAAATAGATTCTCTTGATTTCTTTTTATC
>DNNJ01000224.1 GCA_003487955.1 Clostridiales bacterium
AAAGGTGTTTATAGTGAGCATGGCATTATTTACAGCAGTAACCGGCAGCACCATATTAGTTGCAAAACAGTATGAAAATATGGTCCCCGACTCGGAAGATGTTCAGATGGCATATGTGGGCAATCAGATTTGGTCTGTTAACGCAACAACTGATTTTTTGAAAGGCAGGTCAAAATCGAATTCATCTTTTACAGAGTGGAAAAGAAATCGCAGCATGATAATTTATGAAGAAATAGATAATATTAAGAATATTACGGAACTTCACAAGGAAATATTAAAGGACCAAACATTTTATCATGAATCAAATTATTATGGTGTAAACAATTTTGTTATAGCTTATTGGATGAAGGACGGGAGTACAATAATAAGAGATTATACGTTAACTGCAGTGGATAAATCTACGAATGAGCATGAAGTTAAAACGAGAATTGCTAATAAAATTGTGAATTCTAATGACTTTAAAAAGCAGGAATTCTATTACCTCTTCGACGAGGAATATTACAGTGGAAGGAAATTACATGCTAAGTTAAAGAACATAGATGATTATAGTACGATTATTGAAGATATAAACTTAAATGACATAAGAGATGTGCTAATAAAGGATATAGATAATTTATTTATTGAAACCAACATTGCTTTTATTGAATTATTTTTGAACTTTAATAGGCATTATGATAAAGAAGTTATGCTTGAAGAGCAAGGATATTTTTTAGAAATATATGAAAAGTTATCAGATGCCGATATAAAATATTTAGATGAAATATATTTAAATAATAGTTTTACAAACACACTTAAATACTTGAAATAATTTTAAGGGACGGTTCTTTTCGTTCTCAAGAACGAAAAGAACCGTCCCTTAATACAAAATTACTTAATTAATTAAAATTAACTGTTCGCAATTGTTACATTGTCATTATACACGATTTTTACGGGATTGTTTTCGCTTTCAACTATTATGTTCCTTGCCTTTACATCGGTAAGCACCACGGAATTAACATTCTTAGCAGAAATTACTATGTCACCTAAAACCACTACATTTTTAATATAAACATTTCCGTTTCCAACCGAATCTAAAACATTTAAGTTTCCTACCACAACTGCACTGCTGTAAGTTTCATTGTAATTTGTAATATTAAACCCGTATTCAATGTTTTCATTATCAACTATTTCAAAAATAATTTTCACTGCTTCCCCGCGGGTTAATGCCTTTGAAGGCATGTACGTTTTGTCGGGGTAGCCGAGTATGTACCCTTTGTTGTAAACAGTATTTACACTTTCCTTTGCCCATTCCTGAATAGTATTGTAATCCTTTAAAAGTGTGGCACCTTCACCGTCAATATTTCCCGTTGTTATGGCACCTGACACAACCTTTGAAACTTCTTGGCGTGTGATGGGATTGTCGGGTCTGAAGGTATTATTTTCATATCCTGAGAAAAACCCCGCAGCTACAGATTTTTTAATTTCATTATAAAACCAATTTTTGTCACTTACATCTGAAAAATTTATTTTTTCAGTTATTTCAATTTGAATTGCTTTGTTTAACATTGTTGAAAATTCAGCCCTTGTAACAGGATTGTCCGGTTTGAATGTTCCGTCTTTATATCCGGATACAAATCCTAAATCATATGCATTTTCAATCCATTTTTTTGCCCAGTGGCTGCCAATGTCTGAAAACGAAACAGACGTCTTCGCCGGTTCTGCATCTATGGCTGTATTAATGCTTTCCGTAACATTTTCAGTATCGTAACTTGCATCTTCAACTTCGGTGTCTTCAACATCTTCTGTATTTTCAACCGGCTTGTCTCCTATAATATCATCAAGAACACCAGCGTAGACTGCCGTATTCATGTTGATTGTCAACAGGACGCAAAGGCATAAGGCGGCTAATTTTTTTATTGTTTTCATATTACCTCCTTCTCTTATATACCTTAGACTGAATAAAATCTAAATTTGTTCCAAGTATAAGGATATTCTTCTACTATTTTATAATTTTTTAAACTCAAAGTAAACAGGTAAAATAAGGGGGCAGCCTCTCCGACATAAGTATTGACTTGACTCCTTGAAAAAACTATAATTGAAATAAATGAAACAAGGAAGAGTTATGGATGAAGTATTTATGAAGGAAGCCTTAAATGAGGCTTACAAGGCATATGAAATAAATGAGGCTCCCATCGGTGCCGTAATAGTAAAAAATGGAGAAATTGTAGGCAAGGGTTTTAATCAAAAGGAAACATTAAAAGATGCTACCCTTCATTCTGAAATAACAGCCATAAAAGAAGCTTGCAACAATTTGGGAGGATGGCGGCTTTCCGGATGCATCATGTACGTAACCTTGGAGCCATGCTCCATGTGTGCCGGTGCAATAGTCAATTCAAGAATTGAAAGATTGGTGATAGGAGCAAAGGATTTAAAAACAGGTGCCTGCGGCTCTGTTTTGGATATTACAAATAATCAAAAATTAAATCATCAGCCGGAGGTTAAGTTTGGCGTATTGGAGGAAGAATGCACCAACATATTACAAGAATTTTTTTCGAAGCTTCGAATTAACAAAAAGAAGGAGATTACCATGGAAAGATACCCTATGCTTGAATTTAATTTAAAAAAACTCTATGATAATACTAAAATAGTTACAAAATTATGTGAGAATTACGGAATTAAAGTTGCAGGCATATTTAAAGGATTTGGCGGAATCGTTGAAGGTGCCGAAGAAATGGCAAAGGGAGGATGTTGCCAAATAGGAAGCTCCCGAATTGAGCAGCTTAAAGTTTTGAAGGAGAGGGGAGCTGATGTTCCTTTATTATTGGTGAGAATCCCCATGATGTGTGAAATTAAGGATGTTGTTAAATACAGCGACATATCCTTGGTTTCCGAAAAAGAAACCTTGAATTTATTAAATAAAGAAGCAAAAGCTCAAAATAAAATATATGGTGTTATACTTATGTATGATTTGGGAGATTTAAGAGAAGGAGTATTCTTTAAAGAAGAATTAATTCGATTAGCAGAATATGTTGAATATGAATCAGATAATTTATGTCTTGAAGGCATAGGTTCAAATTTAAGCTGCTATGGCTCGGTTGCTCCGGCTGTTGAAAATCTGAGTCAATTGGCTGATGCCGCTTTAGATATTGAAGAAAAATTAAATAGAAAACTTAACATAGTATCCGGAGGAGGAACAACCACACTTCCACTCATGGTAAGAGGCGGGGTTCCAAAGAAAATAAATCACCTTCGAATAGGAGAAGGAATAAACAACACACAGGATTTGCCTCTTTACTGGGATACAAATATTGAAGGATTAGACTCTGATGTATTTATTTTGAAAGCTCAAATTGTTGAATTGAATGAAAAACCGACTCACCCCATCGGGAGGCTGATGGTAAATGCTTTTGGAGACCTGCCCCATTACGAAGATAGGGGAACAAGAAAAAGAGCAATTGTAGCATTGGGAAATCAGGATTTAGGGGATTCATCAAGACTTATTCCAAGGGATAAGGATATACAAGTGCTGGGAGCCAGCAGCGACCATACCATATTGGATATTCATGACTGCAAAACAGAATATAAATTAGGTGATATAGTTGAATTTAATATTTTGTACCAGGCAATGCTGATGACCTCATTGTCTGACTATGTACGCAAGAAAATAATTAAATATTAAACGGACTGCTGACGAAGAATATTTTCAACTTTGTCATTCTAAGAGACGCAGCCTGAAAAATCTCATGTTAAGGAGGTGGAATAATGCCAAGTATTCATGTCGAAATGTTTAAGGGAAGGACAATTGAACAAAAGCGGGAAATGGTGAAGGAAATAACGGAAGTTGTATCAAGAACCGCCAATTGTCCAAAGGAAGCCATAAGAATTGTAATAAATGAAATGGAATTTGAAAATTTCGCTTTAGGCGGAGTACTTAAATGTGATAATCAAAAATAACAGGATGAGTAAGAATAACCATTGGGGCCGTTGAACTTTCAACGGCTTTTATGTTTCACTATTTATACTTTTAGTTTAATTATTCTTCTTTTTTAAACGCTTCGAATAC
>DNNJ01000389.1 GCA_003487955.1 Clostridiales bacterium
AAATATACACCTATGATGGAGCAGTATTTTTCAATAAAAGAGCAATACCAAGACTGCATTCTTTTGTACAGGCTTGGTGATTTTTATGAAATGTTTTTTAATGATGCAATTACTGCATCAAAGGTATTAGAAATTGCCCTCACAGGAAGAGACTGCGGTCAGGAAGAAAGAGCTCCCATGTGCGGTGTTCCGCATCATGCTGTAGACGGATATATTTCCAAGCTTATTGAAAACGGCTACAAGGTAGCAATCTGCGAGCAGCTTGAAGACCCTTCCGTCGCCAAAGGAATCGTAAAGCGTGATGTTATAAGAGTAATCACTCCGGGGACAATAATTGACCAAGGAATGCTTGATGAAAAAAGCAATAATTATTTGTGCTGCATTTATATGGACAAGGGATTCGGCATGTCCTATGTGGATATTTCAACGGGTGAACTGTTTGTAACGGAAAATATATCATTAAGTGATTTTTTAAAAAACAATTCTAATGAGCTGTTAATAGAAGAAATCAACAAAATATCCCCTTCTGAAATTATTTCCAATAAACTTACCGGTAATGAAACGATAGATTCGCTGATAAATTTAAGTGATATTTTAAGCCTTGATGACTACAAGAATATAGTATTGAAGCATTTTAAGGTTGTATCATTGGAGCCATTCGGGCTTAAGGATAATTTTCATGCAGTAATGTCCCTTGGGATGCTTTTAAAGTATTTAAATGAAACACAAAAAACCTCCCTTGAGCATATTAATAAGCTTCATTTTTACACGGTGGGGGAATATCTGCAGCTTGACAGCAGCACAAGAAAGAATTTGGAGCTTATTGAAACAATACGAGGGAAAAAGGGACCCGGTACACTGTATCATATTATAGACAACACTATAACTGCCATGGGGGGAAGACTTTTAAAAAAATGGATTGAAGAGCCCCTTAAAAATATTAAGCATATTAATTTAAGACAAGATGCAGTAGAAGAATTATATGAGAATGTAATAACATCTAATAATATTAAAGAATATTTGAAAAGTGTTTATGATATTGAAAGACTTATAAGCCGAATTGTATACGGAAACTGCAACGGAAGGGAGCTAAATTCTTTAAAGCAGTCTCTTTCAAATTTGCCGGATTTAAAGGCTGAATTATCAGAACTATCTTCTGAAATGTTTGCCGGCATTTATTCGAGATTTGATGAACTTAAGGATATCTATGATTTAATTAACACATCAATTGAGGATGAGCCTCCTGTATCAATTAAAGAAGGCGGAATAATAAAGGAAGGCTATAATGAAGAGTTGGATGAGTTAAGAAAAATCACCGTAAACGGCAAGAATTGGATTTCTAACCTTCAAACAAAGGAAAGAGATGCAACGGGCATTAAGAATTTAAAAATCGGTTTTAACAAGGTTTTCGGCTACTATTTGGAAGTAACTAAATCATATTTTGAGGATGTTCCCGAACATTACATACGAAAACAAACTTTGGCGAACTGTGAAAGATATGTAACCCCTGAACTTAAGGAAATGGAAGCTAAAATTTTAAATGCCGATGAACAGGTAATGAAATTGGAATATGAGTTGTTTTTGGAAATAAGAGAAATCATAAGCAGCCATGTAAAGCGTATTCAAGAAACAGCTTATAATATTGCGGTAATTGACACGATTAATTCACTTTCGATTGCTGCTGTTAAGAATAATTATGTGCGGCCTGAAATGAATAATAAAGGGTATATAAGCATAACAGACGGCAGGCACCCCGTTATTGAAAGAATAATGAAAAACGAGATGTTTGTTCCAAATGACACATACATAGACAACAAAGAATACCGCATGTCAATTATTACAGGCCCTAATATGGCGGGTAAATCAACATATATGAGGCAGGTTGCCTTAATTGCACTATTGGCTCATATAGGCAGCTTTGTTCCTGCTAAAGAGGCTGAAATTTGTGTTGTTGACAAAATATTTACCCGGGTTGGCGCATCAGATGACCTGTCACAGGGACAAAGTACTTTCATGGTTGAAATGAGCGAGGTTTCAAATATATTGCAGAATGCTACTTCTGAAAGTCTATTGATATTAGATGAAATCGGAAGAGGTACAAGCACCTATGACGGCTTAAGCATTGCTTGGAGCGTTGTGGAATATATTACAAAAAAAATTAAGGCAAAAACACTTTTTGCAACTCATTATCATGAATTATCTGAGCTTGAAAGTAAGCTTAAAAGCGTTAAAAACTATAAGATATTAATAAAAGAAGAAAATGATAAAATAACATTTTTAAGAAAAATTACAGAAGGCAGCATAGACAGAAGCTATGGAATCCAGGTAGCAAATTTGGCAGGGCTTCCGGAAGATGTAGTTGGAAGAGCGAAAGAAATCTTAAAGCAGCTTGATGAAAGCGACATAAATAAGCCATTTGCCAAGAAGAAAAACAGAGTGAATGATAATTTCCAGGTTTCCATGTTCCAGCCTGATCCTGAGGAAAAGGGTAAAAGCAAGGAATACAAGGAATTAACTGAAAATATTAAAAACATCGATATTGAAAATGTAACACCTATGCAATCATTTAAATTGCTTAATGATATAATTGAAAAAGCCAAACAGATTTAGCTGTATGTCAAGAAACGCGTTATGCTTTGTCATCCTGAGTGTAAGCGAAAGATGCCCTAACCCCATTTGTCAGAGTGTTTTTTCTGACAAATGGATGGTAGGTCATTCGCA
>DNNJ01000031.1:0-245 GCA_003487955.1 Clostridiales bacterium
GATGCCACCGGCTGCTGCTGCAGTAACAGTTTTAGGCAATGTGACTCGATAGTTCTTTCCATATCGTCAATTTCTATTTCTAATTCATTAACTTTTTTAACCAATGACAGGTCCTGGTTTATGAGTGCTTTAGAACTGTACTCAATTGCACTTTCAATCATGCTTCCCATCTTTATAAGTTCAAGATTTAATGTATCAAGCTCCCGGTCAAATCTATTTCTCATAATATCCTCCTTTTATCCGAA